>JAZQWH010000075.1:0-11579 GCA_045632205.1 Eubacteriales bacterium | reverse complement strand
CAATCTGCGGTTTTGAGTCCAAAGGAGTTCAGTCCTCCCGTGAAAATCTCGCCCACATTCCATTTGGCGGGCAGACTTCCCCACAGACGGAAGGTGGTTCCCACGTTGCGGTAGCAATCGAGGCTTCGGATCAAGCCCATAAGCAGGAACGTGCGCACCATACGCCACAGATTCCACCCCTTCGATTCGCAAAGACGGGGATATTTTTTCCAAAATCTTCTCCAGAGAGGCATCATCTCACGCGAGATGAGAATCACAATTCCGTTGAGCAGACCCCAAACGATAAAATTCCAGCCCGCGCCGTGCCACAAGCCCGTGAGAAACCACGTTGCAAGAGTAGCAATGTAGACGGGCAAGCGCTTGCCGACCGCAACCGATTTTCCCCTCGACCAGGTAGACAACTTTTGCATCGGCTTACAAATGGAGAGCGGATAGAACACATAGTCCTGGAACCACGTTCCCATCGTGATGTGCCAGCGCTTCCAATATTCCTCCACACTCTTAGAGGAGAACGGACGGTTGAAGTTTTCCGCAATGCGAATGCCAAGCAGCTCGGCATAGCCGATGGTAATATCGATTCCGCCCGTAAAATCTCCGTAGATCTGCACGGAATAGAGCAGAATGAGCATCAGCACGTAAATTCCCTGATATTGGTCGGGGCTTGAAACAAGTGCCTTGACCGCGATCATTGCGGTATCGGCAACCACGATCTTTTTGAAGAAGCCCCACGCCACGCGCAAGATTCCGCGACGGAAGGACATCGAATCGAACCGTCTCTGTGCCAGCAGCTGTGCGCCGAGATCCTTGAATCGGCTGATCGGACCTTGTACGATCTGCGGAAAGAAGGAAACGAAAAGCGCAAGCTTGAAAAAATTGCTCTCCGCGCGCACGTCCTTCTGACGGTAAACGTCGATCAGATACCCCATCGATTGGAAGGTGTAAAAGGAAATTCCAAGAGGCAGGAGAAGCGACGGAACCCTGACACGGCTGTTGCCAAACAGGGAAAGCACGGAATTGAAGCTCTCAACCGCAAACGCGGTATATTTGAGCACGGCAAGCAAACCGAATCCAAGCAACAAGCCGCAAACAAGGATGCGGAAGCGACGCTTCTTTTCCTTTGCGCGGTAAGCCTTTTTTGCCGCCTTATCCATCTGCTCGCGCATCGAATCGAGATACGCTTTTTCTTCATCCGCGCGCTTTTGCATCAACCGCGCGGTCAGGTAGGTAACGGTTGTGGTATAGATCAGGAAAAAGACGTATTCCCAACCTGCAAAAAGATAGAATATGTAGCTCGCAAGGAGCAGAACGCACCATTGTATCCGACCGGGAACGACGAAATACAAAAGTGCCGTGATCGCCGCGAATGCGACGAAGGCAAACGACGTAAACAGCATTGCCGTCTCGGTCTCCTTTCCTCAAAAGTGCAAAAAAATCGATTTATTCCTCGTCAAGACGCTCGATCAGCGCCCAGATCGCTTCCGCATTGCAGAAGTTTTCGGGTACGATCTCCTCTGCGGGAATGCTGACGTCAAAGGTATTGTTGATCTCGGTGATGAGCATGACAATATCGAGCGAATCGAGCACCTCATCCGCTACGAGATCCACGTCGCTCTCAAAATCGACGTCGGGGTGCATCTGCTTGAGAATTTCAAGTAACTGTTCCATGTAAGAGCCTCCGATTCAATATGTTCCGTCCGTGACGGCACTATATTTAATTATACTATTTTTGTTTATCTATGTCAATGGATAAAGGCGAGAAAACAAAACTTTTTTGTATTATTTTTTCGTGTTGACTCGAACCGCACCGTTCTTTGCAGAAGCATTGACCGACAGTGCCCCGTCTCCAAACAAATAACCGTCAGAAGTCTCGGTCAGCGTGCGGTCGCACACAAAGCTTTTTGCATCGACACGAATCAAAAATCCGAGATCCGCAGAAAGCGCAAGCTCTGCATCTCCACGTTCGGCAGAAAGCGTGATGCGCTCAGCACGGACAGGAGATGCAAGCAGATCCCCCACGGTGCTTGTCAGAGAAAGCTCCGCATAAGAGCCGTCGAAAAGCGCAATCGATCCCGTATCCGTTGTAACTGCGATCCGCTCCGCCGACACGCCCTCAACGCGCACGTCGGCAGATTTTGCGCAAACGGAAACCGACTCCAAGCCCATAGAAGCAGGGACGCGCAAGACCAGCTTTTTATCGTCTCCACCCTCTCCAAAGCCTAAAAACGCGGTACTTTTGCGGTATTTTACCGAGAAATTCCTTCCGTCCTCGCTGAGCGACCATCTCAATTTTGCGTTTTCGGAAAGAGATTTTGCACACGTTTCGGTAATGGAAAGATACGCATCGTTGCACAGAACGATCTCCACCTCCCCGTCGATCCAATCCACGTCGATCGAACGCAGCTGTGCAGACGGAACCGTTCCCGAGCCGATCTCATAGCCCTCATCGTCATAGCGGTAGGTCGACCAAAGCGACCACCCACCGCCTTCGGAAAGCCCTTGTATGATTCCGAGGATCAGCGCGACCGCAAGAAAAGCGGCAAGGGCAATTCCACCGATCGAAAGCAGCTTTTTTCGATTCGTTTTTTCAAATAGGTCTATTCTTTTCATGTCTGTCTCCATCGTAATTTATTTGAGCCGAGCAACGCGGTCGGCGGTAATAACGTTTTCATAAGAATATACGAGCGCCACGCGGTCCGCACCGTATTTCTCAACAAGTGCAGAAGCGTTTGTAAAATCGGTTTTGGAGGAAAGGTTGACCAGAACGAGATCAAAGTGTCTTGCGAGGAACGGAGCGAGCGAATTGGCAAAGCTATCCTTGATCAGCATCAACCGCGGGCGCACTTCCCCACTCCCTTTGGTAACGGTGACAACGTCGTGCGTACCGTCGAGAAAAATTGAATACTTGTCCTTTTTATTGGCATAGGAAAGCTGATAAAAGCCATCCAGCTCCCGTCCGTCCGCAACGATCTCATACGCGCCCTCGTCCTCGCCAATCCAGATCTCTATGCGATCGGGAGAAACAAAGCTCATCCCACCTGCCGACCAAAGTGTGCCGTAAAACGAGTCCGAAACGGTCTGCTTTTTAAAACGAGATTCGGGGATCACCGCATCCTCCATCCCCATCGCACGCATCAGCTCCGTGTAGGCAAGATATGCTCCGTAGGTGGTCCAATGGTGATCTGTCCTGTAATAAACCGATTCCCCTGCCTCGTGACGGGCGCGAAGAAGCGAGACGGTATCCGCATAAGAAATTTGCGGCGAGAGTGCAGAGCGGATCCGATCCAACCCCGTTGAATTGCTCGCAGGATAGGAAAAGCTCGACGTACAAACGTCAAGATTGCGTCCGACAAGCAGTGCCGTAAGCGGAACGTCGAGATGCTCGGACAGACGGTTTATCCCCTCTGCCGAAGCCAACAAATGCGCCAGATCAAGGGCGTCACAATCCTCTAATATATTTCCGTCAACGCGCTTGACGTCAAGCATACGCCGCGCAAGATAGCCGTTTCTGCCAAGCAAAATTCCGTCGTTCTCCCCTTTTCCAAGTGCCAATTCGATGGAAGCCTTACAGGAAACGAGCAGATTTCTAAGCGGAAACTGATCCGCAAAATATTCGTTGATCTCCTCTGCATACGCGCCGCCTGTCAGCGCAGAGAAGGAAAAAGCAGGGCGCGTGCGAAGCGAGCGATTCTCACGTTCCGAAAAATCACTTGCGGGAAGAAGGGCAAAAAGAAGTGCAAAAGCAAACAAAATTGCCAAAAAGACGAAAACCGTCGTGCGGGAAAATCGCGCATTCATCAGATAAACTCCTTTGCTCAGAATTGCAGATACGCGAAGGGACTGAAGGTCGAATCCACGAGGTATGCAACACAAAGAAGCAAGGACAAAGCGGTCAAAATAGGATAAATCACGGCACTTTTCGGTGTTTTTTGAAGAACACGAGAAAAAAGGAGCCGCGGCAAAGGGGTTGCCGACAACGCAGAAATGAGCAGAAGCGGAAGAATGTGCGTCAATTGATAGGTGATCACAGGGCTTGTCCCGCTCAGCGTACCGATCCCAAAAAGTGTCCCGATCACACGCACTGCATCCGAAAGTGAGGGTGCGGAAAAGATCACGAATCCGACCGTTACGGTCACCAGCGTGTAGAGGTGACGAAAAATGCGAGGAATACGCTCTAAGACGCGCAGAAGAAAGAGCTTCTCCGCAATCAGGAGAAGTGCATAGTAAGCCCCCCACAAAAGGAACGTCCACCCTGCCCCGTGCCAAAAGCCCGTGAGAAGCCAAACCACGGCGAGGTTACGGTACTGCCGCCATCTGCCGCATCGGTTGCCCCCCAACGGAATATAAACGTACTCACGAAACCAAGTGGACAGCGTGATATGCCACCGTCTCCAGAACTCGGTAATGCTTTTGGATATATAGGGATAGTTGAAATTTTCGGGAAAGTGAAATCCGAGCATTCTTCCCAAGCCGATCGCCATATCCGAATATCCCGAAAAATCAAAATAGAGGTGCAAGGTATAGGTGATTGCCCCCAACCACCCGCCAAGCACCGTTGGCTCAAGCATTGCGACCGATGAAAAATACCGATGCTGTGCCGCCAATGCGTCTCCGAGCAGAACCTTTTTGGAAAGACCGATGCAGAATCGAACGGCTCCCTGTGCAAACAGCTCCATACTCTCCCGTCGCTCGGTCAATTCGTGATCGATCTCCCGATATCGAACGATCGGGCCTGCAATCAGCTGCGGAAAAAGCGTGACGTAGGTGCCGAAGGCAACGAAATTCCGTTGCACCTCACAGTCGCGGCGGTAAAGATCGACCGTATAAGAAAGGATCTGAAACGTATAGAAGGAAATCCCGATCGGCAGGCGAAGTCCATCAATCACGGGAAGCTCCAAAAACGGCAGACGGGACAGATTGATTGCAAAAAAGTTATAATACTTAAAAAAGATCAGCAGAGACAGTGTCACAGCTACGGAAAGGAGCATCCAACGCCTCGCGCGGTCGGGATCAGTCTCTTGCGAGCGTGCGATACAACGTCCGAATGCGTATGCCGAGAGAATGGATAGCAGCATTACAAATACCGTCACAGGCTCTCCCCACGCATAAAAAACGAGGCTTTCCGCAAAAAGAACCGCGTTTCTGTAGCGAAACGGTACTGCGAAATAGATTACCAGTGTGATCGGTAAAAAAGCGAACAAAAAAAGCAATGAGGAAAATACCATTCTCCATCCCCAAGTCCGGCGCGTGCGCCTGTTATCATTATACAGTATTTGCAAACCTTTGTCAATTGATAACGTGCTTTGAAAATACAAATTTTACCGATTTGATCCCCACGCAAAACACGGGGGCAAGCGTTGCTTGCCCCCGTGTTTTTGAAACGTCAGCGCTGATTATTCATCAGACTGTACGCAATTTTATAAATATCGGAATTTTTGACGTTATAGGAATTGTTGAAGTAAGAATGCTTTTCAACGTTGACGTCGGCTCCGTAGATAAACAAACCAACGGTAGAATTGGTGTGACTTCCGGAATTGAAATAGTAATAGAGCGTAGGTCCGCCGTTGATAGAGGTGGAGTTGGGCAACGTGTTGGTCTTGCTAATCGAAAGGTCGCCCGTTTCGTGATCCGCCGTAATGAGAATGGCGGTATCGGTACGGTCCCCCATCCACTCAAAGATCGCCTCAACGGTATTGTTAAGCTCGTCGACCGCCTTCAGGACGTTATCCATCGCCTTATTATGCGCGTTCTTGTCGATGTGTGCCTGCTCGATCATAACGACAAAGCCGTTTTCATTATCCAGAAAATCCAACGCAACGGGAGTTACCATAGAGAGTGCCGCATTGGCATAATCCGAATATGCTCCCGAGATCTTGACGGTGCAGTAAAGCTTTGATGCATTCATATTTGCGCGCATATCAGCAATCGTTCTGCAATGCTTGTAGCCGTTTTGCTCAATCGTCTCGGTAGAAAGCTTATCGACGCCAACCGTATCTCCGCTTCCCTCGTGTCCGAGAAGGAGATCGATTCCCGCCTGAACCTGGGAATTGAGAATATCCATCGTATCATCGCGGTCGTCGGCGTGTGCGGAAAATGCTCCGGGCGTTGCGCCGTGGAGATCGTCTGTGGTAATGACACCGGTTTTCTTACCAAGTGCCTTTGCCTGATCAAGAATGGTGACAAGATTGTTCTTGTCCTTATCTCTTCCAACGTACTGATTCTTGGTGATAACACCCGTTGCAAGCGCCGTTCCGGATGCCGCAGAGTCGGTCACCGCGGTAACTCCGTTTGAATCGGACAACGAATCGGTATTGGACGTAGCAAACTGCCAATCCTTGAAGCGGTATTCCTTATTATAGGCAATTTCTCCTGCCGCAATATGCTCAAGTCCCATACCGTCACCGATCATATAAATGACGTTTTTGATCTGATTGAGCATTGTCTTGCCGCAAAGCGGGCAGGTATCCTTCCCTGCTACGTGCAGGCAGGTCTCTCTGTTATTGGGCGCTTCCTCGTTACAAAAAGCGCACGCATACCAATCACCGCTCTTTTTATAAGCATGTGCATCGGCAAGCTTCGCCCCCTCCTGCTCGCCGCATTTCATACAGGTTTTCGCATACGTGCAGTTAGCATTCAACCATTGATGAGATTCACAGGAATCCTCCGGTGCCATTGCGTCGCAGAAGACACACGCGTACCAATCTCCGCTTTCTGCCCACGCGTGCGCGTTTGCGATCTTGCTTCCCTCTGTCGCGCCGCAGTGCATACAGGTTTTGGGATTGGTGCAATTGGCATCCAGCCACTGATGTACGGTACATTCAAATGCTCCGTCCGGGGCTTCAACGCCGCAATATACACAAGAATAATCCTCGCCGTTCTTCGCATAAGCGTGCTCGTTATTGATCTTTGTGCCCTCCGTAGTACCGCAGCTCAGGCAGGTCTTCGGGTGGGAGCAGTTTGCATCCAGCCATTGGTGATTCTTACATTGTGCGGCAGGAGGATCGTTTTGCCCGGCATTCCCGTTCCCTGCAAGCTGACAAGCGGTCAACGAAACGGCAAGCAGCAGTACAAGCACGCTGAGAAAAATTTTTCTTAACCTTTTGATCATTTCAAGAATCTCCCTCATTTTTTTGAATCGTTGCTCATAGCAAAAAATCAATATGTATATATTGAACAACTCCCTTTTATTTTACCCCCCCCCCGAAAAATGTCAATAGATTTCCTGTTTTTTCGTCGCTTTGCACAAAAAGTTTAAAAAAAAAGCACGCAGGCTCTTTGGGGAGCCTGCGTGCAAAAGCTTTTATAAAAATTTGAAATTACTTTCTTTCACGGATCTCGGAGGTGATCTTTGCGATGAATTCGTCGAGCTTCATCGTGTCGGTCGCGCCCGTGTCGCGGTTACGGATGGAGACGGTTCCCTCCTCCGCTTCCTTCTGACCGATAATAACCATATACGGAACGCGGTCAACGACCTGCGCCTCACGGATCATATAGCCGATCTTCTCGTTACGGTCATCCAGCTCTACGCGAACTCTTGCCGCGCGGAGTGCCTCGTAGACACCCTTGCCGTATTCCGCACACTTCTCGGAAACAAGCAGAACCTTTGCCTGCGTAGGTGCGAGCCATACGGGGAATTTACCTGCATAATGCTCGGTCAGGACACCGATGAAGCGCTCGATCGAACCGAAGCATACGCGGTGAACCATAATGGGACGCTGCTTTTCGCCCTTCTCGTCGGTATACTCCAATTCAAAGTTGATGGGCATCTGGAAGTCGAGCTGAATGGTGCCGCACTGCCAGGTTCTTCCGATGGAATCCTCCAGGTGGAAGTCGATCTTCGGGCCGTAGAACGCGCCGTCTCCCTCGTTGATCGTGTAAGGAAGCCCAAGCTTTTCGAGAGCAGCCTTGAGGCCGTTGGTTGCTGCCTCCCAATCCTCGTCACTTCCCATACTGTCCTCGGGACGGGTGGAAAGCTCAACGGAATACTTGAAGCCGAACTTCTCGTAAACCTCATTGATCAGGTGAACGACACCGATGATCTCATCCGCGATCTGCTCACGGCGCATAAAGATATGCGCATCGTCCTGCGTAAAGCAACGGACGCGGAAAAGACCGTGCAAAGCGCCCTTGAGCTCATGGCGATGTACCAAGCCAAGCTCGCCCACTCTCATGGGAAGCTCGCGGTAGCTGTGGGGCTTATCGCGGTAGACCATAACGCCGCCCGGGCAGTTCATGGGCTTGACGCAATAGGTCTCCTCATCAATAATGGTGGAATACATATTATCCTTGTAGTGATCCCAGTGTCCGCTGGTCTCCCACAAATGGCGGTTCATAATCAGAGGCGTCTGAACCTCGACGTAATTCTCGCGCGTGTGGATCTCTCTCCAATAATCGATGAGCGTGTTCTTGACCGTCATACCCTTGGGAAGGAAGAACGGGAATCCGGGTGCCTCGTCGCAAAGCATAAACAGTCCCATCTCACGTCCGATCTTACGGTGGTCGCGGCGCTCTGCCTCCTCAAGAAGCTTGAGATGCTCGTCAAGCTCCTGCTGGGTGCGGAACGCAATGCCCTTGATACGGGTGAGCATCTTGTTATTCTTATCATTCTTCCAATATGCACCCGACTGTCCCATAACCTTGAACGCCTTGAGCGCCTTGGTGTAGCAGAGGTGAGGGCCTACGCACATATCGACGTACTCGCCCTGCGTATAGAAGCTGATCTGCGCATCCTCGGGCAGATCGGCAATATGCTCGACCTTGTATTTTTCTCCGCGGCTTTCCATCAGCGCGATCGCCTCCTCGCGAGGCAGAATGGAGGGACGGATGGGCAGATTTTCCTTTACGATCTTGCGCATCTCCTGCTCGATCTTCTGCAGATCCTCCTCGGAAAGCTTGACGTCACCCAGATCGACGTCATAGTAAAAGCCCTTCTCGTTTGCGGGGCCGTACGCGAATTTTGCGTGGGGATAGAGTCTTCCGATCGCCTGCGCCATAATGTGTGCGGCGGTATGGCGAATGACGTGAAGCTCCTCGTCGGGCGTTGCACACTCCTGCGCGACACCGTTGTTGCAGATAACTTTCATTTGTCTTTATCTCCTCTTTACAATAGAAATCATATTAAAAAGCACCCCTGAGGGATGGGACATCCATCCTTCAAGGGTGCATTTTTTCATAAAATTGCACGGTTCCACCTTGATTTTTCACTTGATGAAATCTTCTGTTGAATCAAAAAGCGGTATCCTCGCAGTTCCCGTAAAGCACCTTCCAGCCAAGGGCGCTCTCTCTGTGTACCTTCCGTGCAGGACGTATCTTTTTGCATTATTTCTTTAACTCGCGGTTATAGGACGAGCGAGGGTTGACGATCTCGCGCCAATCCAGATCTCCGCGGTCAAGTGCCGTAATAAGCACCTCTGCGGTTGCGATATTGGTGGCAACCGGAACGTTATAGAGGTTGCAAAGGCGCAACAGCTCACGCTCGATCTCACTTGGCTCCGAATTGGGTCTGGTATCCTGGAAATAAAGCAGAATATCGATCTCGTTATATGCCACGCGGGATGCGATCTGCTGCTCTCCGCCCTGCGAGCCCGAAAGCAGTCGTTCGATCTCAAGCCCCGTTGCATCGGAAATATATTTTGCGGTAATTCCCGTTGCACAAAGCTTATGCTTACTCAGAATTCCGCAGTAAGCGATACAAAGCTGCGTCATCAATTCTTTTTTCAGATCATGTGCGATGATGGCTATTTCCAATGGTGGCACGCTCCCTTCTATCGTTCGGATGACCGATGTAGTAACGGTTGTCGGTACTTAATATAAATCTTGGCTTATTATAACACATTTATTCGGTATTTGTCAATAGATAACGATTATTTTTTATCGCCGATTTCCGTTTACTCGTATTTCGCGCGCGAGCCGCCGATATATTTGGGTCTGGTGCGTGCGGCAAGCAATCTTGCCTCGCCGATCCGATCGGTGGAAAGGCGAACGGGTACGGCAACCTCGCGCAGGTGCATTCCGATCAGCGTGCCTCCGATATCAAGTCCTGCGTGAGCGCGGATATGCTCCACGGCAACGGGAGACGAAAAGCTCTGCCAAACAGAGGTTGCAAAGGAACCGCCCGCCTTGGGCTGAGGCACCACGCAAGCCTCGTCAAGTCCGTAACGCTCTGCACAAGCACGCTCGATGATCAGCGCACGGTTGAGATGCTCACAGCACTGTGCCGCAAGGAAAATTCCGCGCTCCCTGAGAATCGGCAGGATTGTATCCACAACCGCTTTTGCGGTATCAAAGCTCGAGCCGTGTCCAATCGTCTCTCCGATTATCTCCGAGGAGGAGCAGCCGATCACGAGGATCTGCCCTTCCCTAAGCCCTGCAACGTCGATCAGCTCGGTTACTGCGGCAGCCGCCGCATTTCTGATATCATTCATATTCCTCACTCCTTACCAATTATCACTCTCATCGTTTGGGATGACACGCGAAAGAGACTCGATCGCGCATTCGATCATATCGTCCGTCGGCTCAAAGACCGTGATGTGCTGAAGCCATACTCCGGGAGCCGAAATGAAGCGCGTGAGCGCGTTATCGCGTCTTCCCGCAAACTTGATCAGCTCATATCCGAGTCCTACAATGATGGGAATGAGCAGAAGCTTGACCAGCACACGCCAGAGGACGGGCAGGACGCTTCCGCTGATGAGGATGGAGATCGGATCAATAAAGAAGGACACGAAAATACTGACGAGAAGCATCAGAATGAGGAAGGACGTTCCGCAACGGGGATGAAAGCGGCGCTGTGCTCTGACGTTTTCCACCGTCAGCTCCAATCCTGCCTCATAGCAAAAGATCGCCTTATGCTCCGCACCGTGATACATAAAGGTGCGGCGAATATCCTTCATCAGGGTGATAGCCGCCATATAGCCGACAAGCAAAACGATCTTGAACACACCCTCGAAAACCGATTTGACCAGGGAGTTGACCGCCATACTGTCACTCA
Source organism: Eubacteriales bacterium (assembly GCA_045632205.1). Taxonomy (GTDB): domain Bacteria; phylum Bacillota; class Clostridia; order Oscillospirales; family CAG-272; genus UMGS1865. The sequence goes on along the minus strand of JAZQWH010000075.1, from coordinate 595 downwards.
CAAGAAACGGAAGCCCCTTTACGATCCACTGATAAAGCAGCGTCGGAAGGAACATAAAAAGTCCGATTGCAAGTGCGAAGGCAAACACAAAGCTGAACACCATCATCAGTGTCATCACCCACGCGGGAACCTTTTCTTCCTCCTTCGGCTTCTCTTCGGTCTCGGCAGTGGGGACACTCTCCTCTACGGGGGCGGATTCACCGCGCTCCGCGGCAAGCCTTGCCTCACGCTCCAAGCGCTTTTTCTTCTTTTTCGGGCTTTCCTCCACGAGATCCTCAAGCCCCGAAAGCTCTGCCGAGCGCATCAGGCATTTATATCCGAGCGTCATGGAATCAATATAACCGAACAGCCCGCGGATCACAGGCCAGCGGCAAAATTTCGGGCGCTTTGCGGCACGGGTCTCAACCTCCTCCACAACAATCTCTCCCTTTGTATTACGAACTGCCATAAACGTTTTTTGGGGACCGCGCATCATAATTCCTTCCATAAGCGCCTGTCCGCCGATCGACGTTTTCTTACGGCAAGCAGAGACATTTTCCTTGTTTTTCAATGTGAAATTCCTTTCCGAGTAAAGATTCCTTAACGGTATGCGGCG
>JAZQWH010000074.1:0-13654 GCA_045632205.1 Eubacteriales bacterium | reverse complement strand
TCCGACTTAAAACCAATTTCATCTGTATCACTTCGTTGAAACATTCCTGTTTTACTATCTAATATTTTTTGGAATAAAATTGTTAACCATTGAAATAAATTATTGTATTCGGTTGTTTGTGATGGGTTTTTTTTCAAATAAATAGCCCTCCCAAATCGGGAGGGCTTTGAGTATCAATTGATCATCAGTAAATCATTTGGTATTGTGTCCATGATGTCCAGCCTGACGCTGTGTAGGCGCGTATATACTGATACACAAAGTTGTTTGTGTATGATGGTGCGTATACAATCTGAAGGTATCTTGTCGACCCGTTTGAGGTTGTGACCTCCATGCGGAACGGGAGACTTGTCGGGCAATTTGAGAGTGTACCTGTGATTGTGGATGTGTTACAGGTGTATACTCCGGGTGTTGTTTTTGCGTTTAAGTCGTCGTTGGTTATGAGCGATGTGCCGATGCCAAAAACTTGCTGTGATGTGGGTCTGAGATCGTCAGCCGACGATCTCGCTGCAGCCTCGGCTGCGATCAAAGCATCGGTCTGAGCTTTGGTGTATGTGGCTGCGATCATAGCATCGATCTGCGCCTTGGTGTATGTGTCCGCTGTAATATCAGATAAAACCTGCACCCAAGTGCCGGATGATTGCATCTTGTATCGCGTGCTGTCTGCGATCACGTCTGTGATGCTGCCCATCTTGAGCTGATATCCAGCGATGCCGGTTGGTGTCGGCAAATCTGACACGGTATCTGCAATCAGGTGCGCCCTGATCGGCGTCGGCGTTGTTGCCGAGTACTCCGTCGAGAGTATCTCAACGATCTCAATCATACGTATATACCCCCTCTCAGGATCGAGCGGAGCTCATCGATCTCCTGCTGCGTAGCCTGCACGGTGAGCTCAACGTCGCTATAGACCGTAAAGCCGGTGACGGGATATCCGTCCGACGTAGTTGTCACCGTGCCGCCGATCTGAGACGTGTCTGCTGTGATCTCAGCGTACGTCTCCGGTCTCACTTGCGAGGCGCGATATATCTTGATATACGGAGTGAGCACGCCCATCGAGGACGCTGATCCCTGCACTTGTGGCGCGGTCGTGTTGACTTTCGCGGTCGCGGCGTCGACCGCTCCGCCGATCAGACTCGCAGCTCCGCCGACCACGTTGCCGGCTGCGAGGGAGACAGCTCCGCCGACCATCGAGGACAGCGCCGACATCAGACCGGCGCCGCCGTTGTCGCTGCCGGATACCGGCAAGCGAAAAGCACAGTTGCCTTTGTACTCTTTGCTCATCGTTTGCAGCCCTCGGCGATCCGTGCCAAGAAGAAAAGCGACGCAATCGCCGGTTGCTATGTCGATCCGGTAAGTCAGAGAGAGCGATCCGCCCATCACATCCATGAGATCGAGGGGATAGTCTCCGATAAACGGCAGGAATATGCTGCAATTAGTTGCTGAGTAATCTAAGCGATTGCCGTAATACTCATCAATCGCAATCGTACCAAGATTTATATCAACGATGCGACTCGGCGGAATCGAATTTGATACCGCGATTTTTGTGAGCGCGATCGACAAGCTGGATACCGTTGTGCCTGATATCTGCGTCGGCAGAACGTGCAGCGATACGATCGCGCTAAGAGGATCAAACCTCAGATTTTGCCACATCGACCAAAATCCAGTTTGTGACCAAAGCTGCGAAAATAGAGCCGATACGCCGGTATCCAGTGCTAGCAGTCTGATGTGCATCCCCGCGCCGTAATCCGTCGCAGTTAGCGACGACGGGATCGACGGTATCCCGACCGGCTGTGATGGGTCGGTAAACGTGCCGCGCCCGAAGTTGATCCCGCTGACGCCTCCGTAGTTGATGTGAGGCGTGCGAGCTGTCCAGAATTTTTGCGTGATGCCTGCAAAATAAGCTGCATTTGGTATCCCGTCAGATGTGACAGATATCATTATCACACCAATGTACTTGTCATCATTGTATGTGCACTCACAGAATTGTTGCAGCTGTCTGCCGGTGATCGTGGTCTCTTGTGCCGGGAGAGATATCGGATTGAGCAGTAATCCCGCTTGTGTCCATGTATCAGCGTTAAATACCGCTGATCCGGACATGCCTCCGGATCGTGCAGTATATGCGCCGGATATTGTCAAGGTATTTCTGAGCCCCGTCGTCCCGTACGGGACGAACGCCGCAGAAAACTCGCCGAACGCCTCGGAGACAAGATAGTATCTATAAAAATATCGTGCCACGCCAAAATATCCGGCATCATCTGTATAAAATGTGTGCTGACGATCGTCGATTTTGTAGTATTGCACCGTGCTGTCCCATGTCGCAGACGGTCTATGATACCGAATTATCGTTATTGATCCGTATCCAAAAGTACTTTGTGTGTAATATTTTGTATTGTAATTATCATCCCAGTCCTCCGGTTTTGTGCCAACAGTCATAGCGACCGCATCCGGCTCTGTGTCTGCATACCACGCGCCGGATGATTGATACACGCGCACCGTCGGAGGCGGGCAGATGTTTTGCGTGCTGGTTGGATCGTCTGAGTATCCAGTTAGACGATTCATTCCGGCGATCGGGACTGTAAACGATATAAATTTAACTGTGTTTCCGAGATATGTGCCGGTATGCGCTTGCAATATGTTGTAATCCGTCCCGGACTCCGCGCCGTCAAAATCAAACGAGCATACATTAAACGTGCGCTGTGTGCCGTTGTACGCATCTTGTCGCAAAGTAAGCTGCATCTGATCACCTCCTATCCCACACAAACGATAACTGCTTGATTAAAGTACTGCATTGTATCAAACTGCAATACCTGCTGCAGCTGATACGCCTCGGTCTGTAAAGCCGGATCAGGTAAGTATGTGTTGGGTGTTGCCGAGTTGCGAGCGATCACCGCGCTGCAGCCGGCTATCTGATCGGCGTACGTGCTCAAAGTATCCTGCTTACAGTAAATCCGTATCCCCTCGCCCGGCACGACCTGCAGCCCGCTGATAAAATAGCTTCGTCCCCACGCGGTCACATAGTTGTAATGATTTGTCATAATATCGGAGTCAAAAACGACGTAAAAAATCGGATTGAGCACGTCACAGTCGTCTTTGATCGTCGCGGTGATCGTCTTTGTCGACGTCACCGTCTTGCTGAGCTTGCGCGGATCATCTGCGCAGCATCCGATCACGATCTCCATCTGATCGCCTCCTCTTTGTAAAATCGCCCGCCGTCCCCCGGCGGGCGATATCAGTATTAAGTCTTTGCGGTGACCTCGACGTCGTGCGTATCTGTGTACGTCGTGCCGTCCACCGTCACCGACGCGCTGATCACCACGTCGCCCGCCTTGACTCCGGTCACTGTTCCGGAGCTCACCGTCGCGATCGACGTGTCGGAGCTCGTCCACGTGATCGTCGGGCTCTGTCCGGCGCCGGTCGCCGTCGCCGTCAGGCTCAGCGTGCTCTCAGCTGCGACCGTGTCGTCGCCGGTGATCGTGATCGTCGGCACAGTGCCCGTGCCGAGCACAAACACCACGCAATTTTCCATGAGATCGATCAGAGACATCGTGTCGATCTTATAAAAGTTAGTCCAGTACTCCCCGTTTGCGTTGTATGCGGATGTGACTCTGCGATTTTGGTTGCAGATCACCGCTGCATCCCAGTCCCACATCACGCCGATGATGTGCGTCCGGTTGACTGTGTGCGAGTTGTCGGATGTCAGCTTGCAGTCGATCCTGCTTGTGTAGTTAAAGTCAAAAGCTCCGGACTGCGATCCGGACGTCTGCCACATCGGGATCACGGTGTAGCTGCCGATGCTCGTCAGCTCGTCGTGATAAGTCGTGCTTTGCAGATAAACGTCCAGCGCCTGCGCAATGTCGCTGTGCAGCGCAAAGCGCAGCCGGTCGGGAGGTGTCTGAGTCTCGTATCCGGCGGAATCCGCGATCTGATACCATCCGCTCATCACGCCCATGCGCTGCTTTGTCAAAAGCACCTGATACGCAAAGTATCTGAGAAAATCGGGATCAAAGCGGGCATCCGCTGCCGTGATCGGTGTCGACACGGTCGCGTTATAACCGGCGAGCACATCGATCACGCTCTTACTTGCGTAAAGATGCTCTGCGATCAGGCAGTTAAGCGTGCGGCTCTGGATCGAGTCGATCTGTGCGTCGAGCGATCTAGCGATATTTGCCTCGATCATGCTCAAAAAGCGATCCATCTCCCGCGGAGATGTAAAGGACTCTCTGAGCTGGACGTCGGCAAAGCTACAATCAATCTGCCAAGCGTCTTTTTGATTGTAAAACATAGTCATGACGGTCGGCGGCTCAAAAGCAAACTGCTCAACGGTCTGACCGGCGGTCAGCGACCAAGACGGATTAGTCTTTGCGGAAAAGCGCTTGCAGCGGCTCTTTGTCATGATGCTGCCGTACTCCCACTCATCCCTCCGGAGATCGGGAAAAACAGACTTGTATGCACGCTCGACAAACACCATGCGACCGATCCTGTCGATCAGGCTCTTGACGTAGTTGTCGCGCCAATACGTCCCCGCTGCCGTCTGACTCGTCGAGTCGAGCAGCTTTGTGCCGACGGTGACGATGTTGCTCAAGTCCTCTTTGATGATGTACTGTGCATTGTCCGGATCGTTGTATGCATCACCCATGATCTCCATCTGGATGCTGTTGATCAAAGTGTAAATTTGCTTGACTTGCATGTGATTACCTCCTATTACCATACCTGCAGGCAAATCGCTGCGGCGATATCCTGCTCGATTGTTTTCCAGACCACGAGCTTTCCGGCAAGATCGATCTCAGACGTCAACATCTGCTGAGACGTGGTCACGCCGATATTGCCGTATATGCGCGACGCGACGGTCGTCGTCTCCGTGCCGGTCTCGGTCTCCGTCGCCGAGCTGCTGGTCGCTGTTCCCTCCGTGCCTCCGTAGTGCGTGACGTCGGCGTCTCCGGTATACGCTTCTGTCGTTGCGGTGCTGCCGGACTCGACGGTCGTGTCTTTTGTTTGTTTGTTGTACGTCGAGCTGTCATACGGTGCGACCTCGTGCTCCGACGTGGTCGTGTAGTTTGTCGGTGTTGTCGTGGTTGTCCTTGTCTGGTTTACGGCGTTTGTCGTGTCTCGATCCAACGTCAAAGTAGACGCGAGCTGTCCGGACGTCGCCCGTGATAAATCTGGTGTACGGATATCTGTCCGGCTCTCTGTGCGGTCATAGTTTTGTATCGGGTTGTACTCTGCTTGATACGCTGCACATAGTTTATCGTACTTTTTTGAGTTGACGGCTGCCACGCCCTGTATCAGCGTGTAGATCGTGCCTTTGTTGTACTGCGTGTATGCAAGATCATAGTCAATCAAAAAAAGCGTCGCAGCCTCCTCGGCGCTTAAAGATATGATCGTCAGATATGTGCCAAAAGCAGCATCTAGCAGCGCCAAAAGCTCAGTATCCGCATCGTCGATGATCTCGCTGATCAGCTGAGGCTGATCGAGATATCGGTTATGCCTCGGCATCGGGATCACCTCCGATCACTATCGTCACATCTCCGTCACTCTCTACAGTGATATCACCGATCTCTATTTGTGCCGGCTCGGCGTCGCCGGTCTCGGTGTCCTCGCTCTGATCGTCGCCCTGATCGTCGCCGCTGCCGTCGCTCTGATCTTCGGTCTCGGTTTCCTCAGTCTGATCCTCGCTCTGATCCTCGCTCTCGGTGTCCTCGGTCTGATCGTCAGGCTCAGACTCCGGCGCCGGATCAGGCTCAGGCTCTGGATCAGGCTCAGCTCGTCCCGCCGTTCGGATGATATCCGCGACACGATCCGCTGCTGCCGCATAGATCGCATACATCAGATCACCCTGCTCTGACTGCTCTGCCGGCTGCTCGGTCTGATCGTCTCCGCTGCCGTCGCTCTGATCGTCTCCGCTGCCGTCGCTCTGATCATCGGTCTCAGCGTCGCCGCTGCCGTTGACCGTCGCCTCGATCAGAGGATGCAGGCGCACGGTGATATCCGTGCCGAAATTGCGGTTGACCTCATCGATCCCTCTTGTCACGCTCTCAAGCATATCCGCGACGTTAAACAGCGCGACCTCCGCGCCCTCGTCGAGCTCCGCCGTGATCAGGCGCTCCTTTTTGATCTGATCGTGTGTCTTGAGTCCGATCATCTCGTAAAAGTGTGAGTATATGTACTGACGGACTTGTAGCAGCTGCAGCAGCTGCTGCGTGTTGGTGTGATCGGTCAGCGGGATCGGCTCAAGTTTCTCGATCAGTGTTCGCTGCACGCAGATCGTCGGATCGCCGTCATACATCTTTTGGATCGCGATCTTGATCGACTGCAGCGTGTTTGAGTCCTCCGCAGCAATCAGGTTTGTCAATCTCATATTTTTGGTCGCGACGTTGATGCTCGCCGTGTTGTCTGCAAGCAATTGCGCCGTCGAGCTGATAAGCGGATATATGCCGCCGGGATTTCGTGCATACTGATATCTGTCGCACTCCCGGCAGTACACGACCGCGACCTTGTCTGATGCGATCTCTAGCGTATAGCTGTATCCCTTAAAAGCGGGATTAACGATAAGTACCTCTTTAGGCATGTAGTAGATGTCAGGCTCGCCGGCGATCGCGCAGTCAAGTGCACGCAGCTCACCGTCGCCGCGCGTGTCGCGGAAAAATGCGACTCTGCCGGCAGTCAGTAAGCACATCTTAAACCAAGTTTGATCGATGCTCTCCGGCAGTCCATCAAAGATCAGTACCTGCATACAGCATGATAGCAGATCGTTAAAGTACATATCATAGAGGCTATCGACGGACATCGTCTCCGGCGACCTTATCATGTAAGGTGGATAGTTGTGCTCCATCCACCAAGAGCCTTGAGACTGTCTTGCCATATATCACCCTCCTACTCTTGCCTCATATCCCTGATCCTTGAGCCACGACGCGATAGCCTCACCGGTCTCGTTGTCGCTGTAAAAAGTTTTTTGCGACGCGATCAGATCATGGATGATTTCTTGTGCACGGCACATCTGCACGTGGATGCCGATCTGGTGCAAAGGATTTCCGTCAAAGTTATCGCGCATATATATAATCGACTTGTCCCGATCCTTGATCGGTGTGGTCTTAGGATGCCAAAAAATGATCGGATACGACTTATAGCTTATCAGATCGCCCTGTATGATCTGCCCCTCAATCTCTACAAAGAAAGACAGCATCACGCGATACTTGCCGAGCTCCGGCGGAGCGTGCCGATACATTGCGATCTCCCACGACCCCGAAGTGATCATGCTGAGCTGCGGATTATCAAAACAAAAATACTCCGATACTGCTTTTTTAGTAGCCTCGACCTCGGCGCAGTACTCGACGGCGATCTGAGCGCCGTTTGCGCCCATCTGATACACATCGATCGTCCCTTGCTCTTGCTTATCGACTCTAAAAAGTCCCATCTCCCGAAAATACGGACAATACTTGCTCACGGTGTTAGCGAGCATAAATACGTTGATTCCGGGACGGTCTCGCACAATCGACGAAAGAAGATTTTGAAACATGATAAACTCATTTTGCAAGTAGTAACTGCGAGTAATAAACTCGTCAAAGCACACCGACCACATCTCACCGTGATCCACGCCTTTAGTCGTCTCGACGGTGCTGATCGCTGCGCTCCGGCAAAAAGGTTTGCCGTCTTTTGCGACGGTGACGAGGTTGCCGGCTTTGTCCTTTTCTCGGCGGATCAGCGTCCACGCATGACTCCGGTACTCGATCCCGTTCCAGTTTCCATCTGTCCGCTCCTCGATCTTTTTGAGATGAGGATCAAAGAGTCCGCCGATGATCGACGGCTTGATCATCTCCTCAAGTCTGCGGACGTACGTCGACGGCAGTCCGTCCTTGAGATAGTGATCGATCGCTTGATCACACCATCCATAAGTCTTTCCGTTTGATCGCATCCCGATTATGATCCGATACACAGCCGGGATCGCCATGATCGGCTTGTAACTATAATACTTTTTTTTCGGCGGCATCGTGCACACCTCCATCATCATCTTAGCACATCGGAGCAAAAAAGTCAAGTTGCATAGATTTTTTGACGATAAAAAAATCGGCGATTTGCACAAAAAAACTCCGTCGACTAAGTCAACGGAGTTTTTTGAGTATCATCATTACATCGGTATCATAACTTTCATCTCTGATCCTTCTGGACAGATCAGATTTATCGTCAGAGTGCAGCCCCATCTCTCTTGCTATCCGGTAAAAGTCCACGCCGAGCTTTGTCGACTCTCCGATCATGTCCTCCTCCAAGATTCCGGCAAGCAGCTCGGCGTCAGACTTGCGATTTTTGTACGCCGTCGGCTGCAGCACAAGCCCGCAATCAGTCACGACGTGCCGCTGCACTCCCGTGCAGTCCACGACATCCAGCTCGTGCACGTCGTCAAAATATACCGATCTCAGGATGCAGCTGTCATCCTCCGGCACGACCATGCCGGGAGTCAGAGCGTCGATCTTGTCCTCGATCGTCTCAAACTGGTCAAAATAAGTCATACCGACGTTGACCGTCTCACCGTCGTCGTCCTCTCTATAGTCAGCTTTAGGCAGTCCGGCGATCGTGACCTTAAAAGTCCCGTCATAGTCAACCGTGCAATACTGCTTTATACCGATGTGCTTATAGATCGCATAGCTCTCCACGTCCCACGATCCGCAGCGATCGAGCAGATCGTCGGATATCTTGATACCGTACAGCATCTCAAAAGTCGACTTGCGTGTCGTAACTTTCCGGCGCATCTCGATCTGCATCTCCGCATTTTTGGAGTATAGCATCTCTATCCGAGGATCATCGACCCCGTGGATCAAAAAGCGGATGCAGTCTGTATCTGCATAGATCACGCTGCCGTCCCATGTCGGATATCCGTCCTCGTCCTCCGGAGCTCCTAGCTCGATGATCGTCTCAAGCAGCCGGCTGCGAGCGTGAGCTGCGACCCAGACGCCCCACTGATAGAGCACGCAGCTGTATTTTGCAGTATCTGCTTGCTCAAGTCCTTTGGGCTCTACATTGTGAGTATCGTCGTTGTACTCCCAATGCAGCCGGATCGGGTCTTGGACAAACACACCGTAGAGCCGAGCGAGCATCGTCTTTTTTACTTGATACCTGATCTCATCCTGCAGCGTCGCGGTGTGGTCGCGCCTCTTGCTCTTGATCTCCGTCTTGGCGGCTGACTTGTCCGCATAGAGCATCATGATCGTGTCCATGATGTAAGATGGGAGATAGCCGTATCTGCTTCCAACTACATCTAGTATTTCTACGCTCTCCACGTCGTAAAAAAGGTATAAGTTGCGATAGTCAATATCCGTCAAGCACAGCTCAAGCATCTCGGCGCTCTCGACTCTCTTTCCGGACTTGTTGCGCTTGACATCATCATATCTGAGGCTGTACCGCAGCCACGACGGCAAAAAGCCGAGCTCTTTGACTCTTGCTTTGATCCCGTGCAGGCGCACGTGGATAAGCATGGCAAAGCCCTCATACTCTCCGACGCCCTGACGCATCTGATACTCCTCGTCCTCGTCCTCCGGGACGTGTAGAGGCTCGAACCGATCGAGCGGGAAACGCTGCGTGAGCATCGCCCAAGCATAGCAGGCATCGATGTCGGCAGATACACAGATATCCTTGTAAACATTTCCGGCGTGTGACGGTGATGCATAGCAGTATCCGCCAAAAAACGCAGACCGGAGCATCGCCATGACAGCGCGATCTCGCTCATACTTTTTGAGCTGCTCGTCGGTCGGATTGTTTTTGCCGCTGTGATGTGTGTGCAGCTGCCTTGACGCGATCCATCTCGTAAGTGCGACATAGTCCATGCTACCGCGCTGACACCTAAAGCAATACTCGATTTTGCGCTTGACTCTGACGGTCGCCGTGAGCGGGATCAGCTTGAGAGAGTCAACCCCGCCGTATAAATTTGCTTGTTGGTGATAGTACACTGTGAGGATGTGCGCGTCTCGTGCGCAGTATCTGAGATCGTCGTCGGTCAGAGGCGTCTCCGGTGTGCGGATCAGATCATGATCCTCGGAGAGCTTAGGCAGTCCCACATCAAATCCCATCATTTCCAGCGGCATCTCGCTGTATACAGCGCTGTCCCTGATCTCGATGCAGTGATCCATGCAGCACTTTATGATCTGACGCTGCGTCCGTGCCACAAAGTCTCCCTCTCTGCGTCCTGCGAGGGATACCGTCTTGCGCAAAAAGCTCAGATCATACTTCGCGTTGTGTATGTAGCAAAGTAGTTTGTAATCGACGCGCAGATCGAGCACGTTTACGAGGCGATTGATCCAGCACTTAAGATCGCGCAGAGTCCTGCCGTAGACGATCAGATCGTCGATCGCCATGCACCAAAGATACATCCATGCACAAGACCTATCCGGTGCGGTGCTGGTCTCGATGTCGAGACCGGCGATAAGTGGGATATATGCGTGATCCCGTCTGTGTGCCTTGCCATGTTTCCAGCGCAGCGGGATCACGCAGTCCTCCCAAAACGTCGGGACGATCTCGGTCAGTCCCTTATCTCGGCTTGATAGCCTTGAGCGGCTTTTTACGTCCACGGTTTTTTTCACCTGCCCATTCTGATACAACTTTGTTGATCTGATCCGCAGTTATCTCGTTATTAGCTTTTGCCTCATCGATCACGCCTTTCAGCGTGTCGATCAGCGCTTGCAGTTTGTCCTCTGTATAGCTCCCGCTTTTCAGCACCATTTTCTGATAGCTCGATTTGAGGTTAAAAGCGGCATATCCGACATCGCCTTGCGTATCAGTTATAAACTCTCTGATCTCACCGTACTGCTCTAGCAGCTTTTTGAGCTTTTTCCGGTACTGTGTCGCATCTTCTTCAGTCACGCCAAAAAGCAACTTGAGCCGCTCGATCTCCTCGACATCGAGCTGATCCAAAGTCTCGCGACCTCTGCCGGCTATCTCCGATAGAGTTTGCGTGCTCAGCTCGTCGAGCTCTGAGATATCATCTATCCCGATATCCTCAAGAGCCTGATCGATCATCTGAGTCTTGCGCTTTGATTTTTTTGCTTTTTTCTCACGACGCTTGAGCTCTTTGATCGTCCGCCGAGCGTCGGCGACTGCTTGCTTGTGCTCACGCTCTTGCCGCTTTCGCTCTCGCTCCGAAGCCTTGCGAGCTCTCTCCTCCTCGGCGGCTTGCTCTTTTGCTCTCTTTTCGGCGGCTTTACGCTCCGCGACGATCCGCTCGCTCCGCGTCCGATACCAATCTCGGCGCTCTCGCTGCGCCTCGCTCAGACTCTCCGCAGCTTTGTGCGCCTTGCGGCTCGCAGCACGCTTTTCCGCTGCCGTCGCAGCTCGTGCCCACTGGTATCCGCCGGCGGATCGAGTCTCTTTTTGTGATGCTCTCGATATGCTGCTCGCACTGACTCCCGTCGCTCTCGCAGCGGCTGCGATAGACTCGTACGTCTTGCCGGTTGTGATGTTGTATACGATCATAGCCTCAGCACTTCCTCTCCGCTCGTGTCGTACTTATGCAAAAAACGGATCAAATCCGGGATAAATCTCCGGAGTATCTCATACTCATAGCACAGATCCATCAGCTCGCGATACTTGCCGATCCAGTAATCACTCAGATACGGCAGATCGTACAGCTCGCCCTCGACGTTATACCTTAGGATATACGTCGATCCTCTAAAAAATGGGTTCATCGGATCGTGCTTGATTTCCACCGTATGCCCGCTCGGCTCTGCGCCGATCAACTTGTCGCCCGGTATCCCGTGCGGATCACGGCAGTCGCGGCGTGTGATGTATACACCATTATATGTGATCACCTCGACATCCCACACATCCCACTCCCTGATCCACACATCATCAAACAGATCAAATCCCTTCGGAGGCATCATAATTTCAGCCCCTCCTCTCCCTGATCGCGGTGATCGTACAGCCATCGGATCAGATCGGGCACGTACTGCAGCGTCTCTTGATGTTTTAAGCACTCAGCCATTGCACGACTATAGTGATTATATGCAATTTTCGGTGTATATTCTGGAGCGATGAGATTACAGTCTAAGTCATAGTATAGTGAATATGATTCGTCTACAGTCCCGTTCTCCGACATTACTCGCACATATACGCATCTGCCGATAGTCTCCTCAGATATCACCTTTGCAAACTTCTTAAGATACGGTATAGATACCACTCGACTTATCCTCATCAAATTCCCGTTCAGTAAATCTTGTGCCAAAACAGATTTTAGTGGATACTCATACAGCTCGACCTCACCCATCCTGATCACCACCCAGACCGCCGGCAGCGACGGCAGCGTCGCCGGCTATCGTGCGCAGATCAGTGAGCAGCATGTCGAGCATCCCTTGCGTCTCGACGTCGCTGTCCTTTTGCATTGACGCGACGGTGAGCGCTAAGTGTATCATGTGCATGTCACTCTGGATGCTGCGCAGGTAGTTGCGGCACATCACGATCTTACTCTTAAGCTCGCGATTATAATCGGCGCTCATCGTTATCATGTACTTGCGATAGATGTCTCGGACGGCAGCGCAGTCTGTAAGCGCTGTGTGATATCCACCTCGGATCGCGTCGCTGCCGTACCGCGTCTCTGCCATCTGAGGATCAAACCCCCACCACGCAGCAGCCTCGACCAGTTTTCGCCACTTACCGGATCGCCGATCCGGCGTGATCTCGCCAAGCAGCCGAGCATCCGCCTCCATCATGTCAAATGTTTCTGCATCCGTCTCGATCCAGCTGCTCATCATCAGCATTTTGATGTCAAAGTCTACATTCCATCCGATGATCAGATCGGCGGACTTGATGATCTCCGCAGCGCTGCTCTGAGCGTCGAGCGGAGCGATCCCGTCAACCATCGCCGGCGAGATGTGATTGATCCTCTCGGCTGCATCCCATGACTTGATCCGAGTCGTCCCATACCGGCGATTGTGCAGGATATCGCCGGTATCTGCATCGATTATTGCGAGCTCTATGATCTCGTCGACCCCCGGAGTCAGACCGGTCGTCTCTGTGTCGATGATAATCTTACTCATATCAGTACCCCCATCCTCTGCTCCATGCGGCACTCCGCCGCCCACTCATCATATTCACTGATGATATCCTCCCTTTACTTTTCCCCATACTTGATCATCCGATCCACTTTTGCATCCGCCCACTCGGCAGCGCCGACCGCGACATCCACGCCCGACCGCCGCAGCACTTCCCCAGCACACCACATCCGCACGACGTCGCTGCTGACGTCAAACCCATCCAACTTAGATGGCAGCGCCGCGAAGTGCACGCCCTTGCATGCCCGACCATCCCGGATCGCCCTGATCACGCTCGACCGGTTAGCTCCGATTGCCGCAGCCGCGCCGGCTGCGCTCGAATAAACCGTCATATCATCCAGCCTGATCACTCTATCAGTCATTCCGATCACCTCCATGATCTCACTCAGCTCGATCTCGATCGCTGCAGTCCGCAGCTGACGCCCGATCCCGGCGCCGGATAGCCCCGTCCCGTCCGGACGTAGCTATCCACTATCAGTATAGCACATTTTCTCGCAGATTGCAACAAATGTTGCAAAAAAATCATTTTCAACGATTTCAACAAAAATTCGAGCGCGCGAAAAAAAAACCTTGGATGCATCGGCAATTCACACAAAATCACAACATAATAATAATTATGGAATTATTGT
>JAZQWH010000073.1:0-10902 GCA_045632205.1 Eubacteriales bacterium | reverse complement strand
CGGACCGACTCGGCAAGCGTGAGGGAATTGGGATCGTTTGGGGAATACCACACCTGAAGCCCGCCGTACTGCGGCAGGGGATATGCGTTCATATGGATCGATACGAAGATGCAATTTTCAAACGATTCGGCAATTTTTTGACGTGCGCGTAGGTCGAGAATCTTTTTCCTTCCTATATAATCCTCGCCCCTGTCGTAAAGAAGAACGTCCTCTGCGCGTGTCAGAACCGTGGAAATCCCGTTTGCGGTCAGCAAATCGCACAAATAAAAGGAGACAGCCAGATTGAGATCCTTCTCAAGCGCGCCCGATGCGGAGGAGGCGCCTCCGTCCTCTCCGCCGTGGCCTGCGTCGATCACCACGGTCACGGAGGGGGAAAGCGAGACGGGCTCGGTGGGGAGCGCGGGAATGGGGGAGTTGACCGTGAAGCGTGAGAACGCCTGACAAAGGACCGCGAGCGCAAGAAATGACGCAAAAAAACGAAAAAATGCCGATTTTAGCCCGAAAAACATAAAAAACCTCGCCCTCCGAATACAATCTACCATAATTGTATGGGAGGACGAGGCTCAATATGTATGAAAAACTCCTTCGGAGAAGACCGAGGGAGTCAATAGGAAGATTGCACACCATAAGGCTCCGGCGCACAGATGTCATGAGATTGGCATTTCGCAGGATCCGACGTGCACGGTGTGCAAAAAGGGGAACCTGACAGGCTATTGCCTATCAGCATAGATATTATACCGCAAACGGAGCGATTTGTAAATATTCAATTGTGACGAAAAATGGCAGAATTTTTTGTGTAAAAGAGTACGACGTAGAAAAAAACGAAACTTTTCAAAAAAATTTTGTTGGTTTTGATGATAGACACGGTGTCGTACCAGAAAATGGAAGGAAAAATAATGAAAAAAGTTTTGAAAAAGGGCTTGACAAACGGGAGAAAGTATGATAAAATGCCTCCGTGAAAACAAAGCAGAGCACTCCGCTCTCACCTCGGCGCCACGGAGCGACCCGGGTCGATATGGAACGTTTGCCCATACTGTGTGTGGGTGGAGCCGTGCGGAGACAGCTGTCTTTGTACGGTTTATTTTTTTCGCTTGGAGGTGTTGAACTATTAGCGCGAAAGAAAAGGAGAATCTTCTCAACGAGGAGATCACCGCAAAGGAAGTCCGCCTGATCGGCGCGGACGGAGAGACGCTGGGCATTATGAGCTCGGCAAAGGCACTTGAGATGGCGTATGACCAGGGAATGGACCTCGTCCTGATGGCATCGCAGGCAACGCCGCCCGTTTGCAAGATCATGGATTACGGCAAGTTCCGCTTCGAGCGTGAGAAGCGCGAGAAGGAAGCAAAGAAAAAGCAGCAGGTCATTGAGCTCAAGGAGATCCAGCTTTCCTGCAGGATCGACACCCACGACTTTGAGACCAAGGTCAAGCACGCACACAGATTCCTCTCCGCAGGCAACAAGGTGCGCGTTGTGATGAAGTTCAAGGGACGTGAGATGAGCCATATGAACATCGGTCGCGAGATCCTGGATAAATTCGAGGAGGCGTGCGCGGAGCTGGGAACGGTGGAAAAGAAGCCCGTTCTCGACGGCAGATTCCTCAGCATGGTCGTCTCGCCCGTCAAAGCGAAATAAATTCGTTCATTATTATGTCCTACGGGACGTTTAGATGATAACAAATCGGCGACCCACGCCGAGATTGAAGAAAAGGAGTAATCAAAATGGGAAAGGTCAAAACACATAAGGCTTCGGCTAAGAGATTTTCCGTCACCGCAAACGGCAAGGTAAAAATGTTCCACAGCTCTCACCGCCACAACACCGGTAATAAGAGCGCAAAGCGTCTGAGACATCTGCGCTCCAGCGCAACGGTTCAGGGTAAGATCGCAGAGAACATCAAGACCCTCATCAACAAGTAAGAGTTAGAAGAAACGGAGGAATAGAAAAATGGCAAGAGTTAAGGGCGCAATGATGACGCGCAAGAGAAGAAAGGCTACCCTGAAGGCTGCCAAGGGATATTGGGGCGCAAAATCCAAGCATTTCAAGATGGCGAAGCAGGCTGTCCTGAAGAGCGGTAACTACGCGTTCGCAGGCAGAAAGATGAAGAAGAGAGACTTCCGTTCTCTCTGGATCACCAGAATTTCCGCACAGGCTAAGGTTAACGGTATGAACTACTCTACCTTTATGCACGGCCTCAAGAAGGCAGGCATCGACCTCAACCGTAAGATGCTCGCTGAGATCGCAGTTTCCGATAAGGAAGCGTTCGCAGCACTCGCAGCACAGGCAAAGGCTGCTCTCTAATCAAATAACATATTCACAAACGGGGAGAACGACGCGCACGTGTGCGCTCGTTCTCCCCGAATGCCGATTTTTATGGGTATTTTGTGGGGGCAAAGCAGGATTTTTCCCTTTGCTTTCTATTCCCACGAAAGGAGAAAAATATGATAAAAAGCGAAGAGATCGTGCGGTCGAGGCAGAACCGCGCGGTGGTGGAGCTGTGCAAGCTGGCGGATCGGAAGGGACGTCGGGAGAGCGGATGCTTTCGCACGGATGGGCTCAAGCTTCTGGGGGAGGCAAAGCGCGCAGGGCTGAGGCTTGAGAGCGTGTTTTTGCGCGCGAGCGACGCGGAGCGATTGACCGAGGAGGCAGAGCGGCGCTACGGCGAGGACGTCTTTGCGGGAGAGGGCCGTATCATTTTGCTCGCGGACGAGCTTTTTGACAAAATTTCTGAAGAAAAGTCGCCTGAGGGCGTGATATGTGTTGTAAAATATATTGACAAATTCAAAAAAAATGCTACAATATATAATAGCGACTTTTTTTCAACGCGCGCGCACGAGAGGATCGTCCTTTTGGAGTCGGTCCGCGATCCGAGCAACCTCGGAGCGATCGTGAGATCGGCGGCGGCAATGGGGATCGACCGCATTCTCATCAGTGAGGATTGCGCGGACGTTTACCATCCAAAGACCTTGCGCGCATCGATGGGTGCGGTCTTTCACGTGCAGATCGATGCGGTGGAGGATCTGCCGCGCGCCATCGGTAGCCTGCGCGGAAGCGGCAGGCGCGTCTTTGCGGCGGCACTCGGAAGAGATGCTTTGACGCTGGGAGGATTTGAGTGCGCCTCGGGCGATTGCGTGGTCATCGGAAACGAGGGACACGGGCTTTCGGAGGCGGTGATCTCCGCGTGCGATGCCTGCGTGTTCATTCCGCAGAGCGATGCGGTGGAATCCTTTAACGCGGCGGTCGCGGCGTCCATCCTGATGTGGGAATTTTCGGGACGCAAGCACTAAAAGAAGATTGAGACAGGGAGGAGAACGGAATGCAACGGGATTTGATCTTTTGGGTATGGCTGGCAGAGCGGCTCGGCGTGCGATCGTCGGAGTTCCGCGCGCTGATCATGCGATATGAAACGGCATACGAGCTCTTCCATCTGGACGAGGAGGAGCTGGAGCGCGTCGAGGGGATCTCGGATCGCGTGAGAGCGTCGCTTGCGAATAAGGATCTGACCGACGCGGCGGCGATCGTGAGGGATTGCGAGCAAAAGGGGATCGGGATTTTGCCGTTCGGCACCCCGGGCTACCCGAGCCGATTGCGCGATATCTCGGAGCCTCCCATCGTCCTTTACTATCTTGGCACGCTGCCCGATTTTGACAGTCGGCTTTGCGTGGCAATGGTCGGAACGCGGAGCATGAGCGAATACGGTCTGCGAACGGCGTACCGACTTTCTTACGAGCTTGCAAGCGTGGGCGCGTTGGTGGTCAGCGGAATGGCGCAGGGCATCGACGGCGTTTCCTCTGCGGCGGCGATCCACGCGGGTGGCGAGAGCGTCGCGGTGCTGGGCTGCGGAGTGGATAAGGTCTATCCGAGACACCACGCAAAATTGAAGGAGGAGATCTGCCGACACGGCGCGATCCTTTCGGAATATAAGCCCGGAACACCGCCGATGCGGCATCATTTTCCCGCCAGAAACCGCATCATCAGCGGAATTTCGCAGGGAACGCTGGTGGTAGAGGCGGGGCTCAAGAGCGGAACGCTCATTACCGCCAAGGATGCGATCATGCAGGGCAGAGCCCTGTTTGCAGTCCCCGCAAACGTCGGGGCAAGGGGCGCGCAGGGAACGAACGGACTTTTGCGCGACGGTGCAACGATGGTTCTGGAGACGGCGGACGTTCTGCGTACACTCGCGGCATATGCTCCCGATTCAAAGGAATGGGAAGCACGGCTGGAGGAGCTTGGACGGAGATCCGAGGCGGATCTGCACGTCCTGGCGGATTACGGTGTGCTTGAGATCGTCGAGTCGGTTGAACGGCGCGCGGACGGCGTGCGGGACGTCTATACCGCACCTGCTCCCAAGCGCGAGCAAAGGAAAGAGGAAAGAAAGCCAAAGCCCTCCGCGGAGAGGAAAGCGCGGACGGAGACGGCGGGAGAGCAGATGACGATCCCTACAACGCCGCCTCCCACCGTTCGGGAAACACCGGGCGAATTGATGAAGAAGCTTTCTCCCGTGCAGTTCGCGGTTATGCAGACGATCCCCGACGATCGGCCCTGCTCCACCGACGAGCTGGGACGCTTGGATTTCCCCTACGGCGAGATCGTCGCCGCACTGACGATGCTGGAAATACTCGGGTACGTCAAAAAGCTCCCGGGTTCACTTTATACGAAACTTTGAAACAGAGAACGGAAAGGATCTTATATGGCAAACAATCTTGTAATCGTGGAGTCTCCCTCCAAGGCACTGACAATCAAGGGCTATCTCGGAACCAACTACAAGGTCATCGCGTCGGTCGGACACGTCCGCGACCTGCCCAAAAGCACGCTGGGCGTCGATATTGAAAACGATTTTGACGCACACTATATCAACATTCGCGGCAAGGGCGATCTCATCAAGGAGATCCGCCGTGAGGCAAAGGCTGCGGGAAAGGTATTCCTCGCAACCGACCCTGACCGTGAGGGAGAGGCGATCTCCTGGCATCTGGCATCGGTTCTTGGAATTCCCGTGGAGAAAACGCAGAGGATCTGCTTCAACGAGGTCACCAAGACGGCGGTTCGCGCGGCGATCAAGTCGCCCCGTCAGCTCGATATGAACCTGGTCAACTCTCAGCAGACGAGAAGAATCCTTGACCGTATCGTCGGATACAAGCTCAGCCCCCTGCTTTGGAAGAACGTCAAGAGCGGACTGAGCGCAGGACGCGTACAATCGGTCGCAACGCGCATCATCGTTGAGCGCGAGGAGGAGATCCGCGGCTTCAAGCCCGTGGAGTATTGGACGGTCGAGGCAACGCTTGAGACCGCAGACGGAAAGAGATTGCCCGTCCACTTCTGGGGCGACGCAAACGGAAAGATCAAGCTGACGAGCGAGAGCGAGGCGCGTGCGATCGCGGATGCGGTCAACGGCAAGCCTTATCTGGTCAAGGCAGTCCGCAAGGCAACCAAGCACAAGATGCCCGCCGCGCCCTTCACCACCTCCACGATGCAGCAGGAGGCGTTCCGCAAGCTGGGCTTCCGCGCACAGCGCATTATGAAGGTCGCGCAGGAGCTTTACGAGGGCGTGAACCTCGGAACAGAGCTTGGCGGCGTACAGGGTCTGATCACCTATATGCGTACCGACTCGCGCCGTATCTCCGCAGACGCGCAGGAGCTTGCAAGATCCTTCATTGAGGGAAGATACGGCAAGGAGTTCCTGCCCGAGAGTCCCCGTCAGTTCAAGTCCAAGGCAGACGCGCAGGACGCGCATGAAGCGATCCGTCCCGTCCGCGTGGATCTTGAGCCTGCACGCATCCGCAAGCAGCTCACGGCGGATCAGTATAAGCTCTACAAGCTCATCTGGGAGCGCTTCATCGCAAGCCAGATGGAATCTGCGGCGCTCGATACCGTTTCGGTAGACTTTGAGAATACGGGATGCATCTTCCGCACGAGCGGATATACCGTTGCGTTCCAGGGATATATGGTGGTTTACGAGGAGAGTGAGGAGGAGTCGACCGCAACGGCGGACGATCCCGGCGAGATCCGCGACATCCGCCTGCCCGCACTGACCGAGGGCGAGCAGCTCAAGGCGGAGGATGCGGCACTCAATTGCCACTACACCGAGCCGCCCGTACGCTACACCGAGGCAACGCTGACCAAGATGCTTGAGGATCTCGGCATCGGACGTCCCAGCACCTACACGGCGATCATCAGCACCATCACGGCGCGCAACTACGTCAAGACGGAGGGAAGAGCGCTCGTTCCCACGCCTCTCGGAGAGGTCATTCACAAGCTGATGATCGAGAATTTCCCCTCGATCGTCGATTATCAGTTCACCGCAAAGATGGAGGACGATCTCGACCGCGTCGAGGAGGGAGAAATTGAGATGAACTCCGTTCTGCGCGATTTCTGGAAGGAGTTTTCGGCACTTCTGGAGCGCGCGGAGGCAACCATCGGTCAGAACAGCATCGAGGTTCCGCCCGAGGAGACCGATTTCACCTGCGACAAGTGCGGAAGCCGTATGATCGTTCGCAACGGACGCTTCGGAAAGTTCGCCGCTTGTCCCAATTATCCCACCTGTCGCTCCACCCGTCCTCTCACCGCTCCCGTGGAGCAGCCCGAGGAAAAGGAGACCGTGGAGGAGGAAGAAAAGAAGACTCCCGTAACGGCAGACTTCAAGTGTGAGAAGTGCGGATCGGATATGGTGCTTCGCACGGGTAAATTCGGCAGCTTCTACGCTTGCAGCCGTTATCCCGAGTGCAAGTTCACGAAGGCACGCGTACGCGAAACGGGCGTGGATTGCCCCAAGTGCGGCGCAAAGGTCGTAACCAAGTACGGACGCAATCGCGTTGTGTTCTACAGCTGCGAAAAGTATCCCACCTGCGATTTCTCGTCCTGGGATATGCCCGTAGCGGAGAATTGCCCCGATTGCGGCAAGATGCTCTTCCGCAAGAAGGGAAAGAACCTGTTGATCTGCCACGATGAGAAGTGCGGCTACAGCCGTGAGATCGAGGCGGCAACCGAAGAGAAAAATAATTGATCTATGAAACCAACGATATCGGTGTACGGTGCGGGACTCGCGGGGTGTGAGGCGGCTTGGCAGGCTGCGGAGCGCGGCGTACACGTCAGGCTTTACGAGATGAAGCCGCAAAAATATACCCCCGCACACCATTCCGAGGGCTTTGCGGAGCTGGTCTGCTCCAACTCTCTGCGCTCGGATTGCGTGACCAATGCCGTAGGACTTCTCAAGGAGGAGATGACACGGTCGGGCTCGCTGATCATGGCGGCGGCACACGCAACGCGCGTCCCCGCAGGCTCGGCGCTTGCCGTTGACCGTGCGCTCTTCTCGCAGTATATCACCGAGCGGATCAGAAATCATCCCGAGATCGAGGTCATCGAGCGCGAGATGGATTCGGTGGCGGAGGGGGAGATCACCGTGATCGCAACGGGGCCTCTGACCTCCGAGCCGATGGCGCGGTATATTTCCGAGGAGCTCGGCTGCGGAAATCTCCATTTCTTCGACGCGGCGGCACCCATTGTGGATTTTGCGTCGGTGAATATGGATATTGCTTATTTCGCGTCGCGCTACGATAAGGGCGATGCGGACTATATCAACTGTCCGATGGAGCGGGAGCAGTACGATGCCTTCTATGAGGCACTGATCTCGGCACAGGAGGCAGAGCTGAAGGATTTTGACCGCGAGAGTCAGAAGGAATTGAAGGTCTTTGAGGGCTGTATGCCCGTTGAGGTGATGGCGAGACGAGGATATGACACGCTTCGCTACGGCCCGATGAAGCCCGTGGGACTGATCGATCCGCGTGTGGGACGCGAGGCATATGCCGTGGTCCAGCTCCGACGCGAGAATGCGGAGGGAACGATGTATAACCTCGTCGGCTTCCAGACGCACCTGATCTTCCCCGAGCAGAGAAGGGTGTTCCGTATGATCCCCGGACTTGAAAACGCGGACTTTCTGCGCTACGGGGTGATGCACCGCAACACCTATCTCAATTCCCCCGAGCTGCTCGATGCAACCTACGCAATGCGAGAGCGCCCCGACGTGTTCTTTGCAGGACAGATGACGGGCGTGGAGGGATATATCGAGTCGGCGGGAAGCGGTATGGTCGCGGGGATCAACGCGGCACGCCGTGCGCTGGGGCTTGAGGCACAGATCTTTTCCGAGGAAACGGTGCTGGGCGCGATGGCGGCATACGTCAGTCGCGGCGGAATCGGCAAATTTGTCCCGATGAACGCCAATTTCGGCATCCTGCCTCCGCTCGGCTATAAGGTGCGCGGCGGTAAGAGCGCGCGGAATGAGAAGCTCGCGGAGCGTGCGCTGACACACTTTACGAAGGAAGAAACAACTTGATTGCGGCATTGCCGCAGGGAGAAAAATATGAAGATCATTGTAGACGTAATGGGCGGTGATAAGGCCCCCGAGGAGACCGTAAAGGGCGCTCTTTGGGCGATGAGGGAGTTCTTGGCTACCATCATCCTGGTTGGCGACCGCGAGGCGATCGAGCGGATCGCTGCGGCGGAGGGCTATGACGTTCGCTTGCTCAATATCGTGGACACGAAGACCTACATCACGATGGAGGACGATCCGCTTTGCGTGGTGCGCGGAAAGCAGGATTCCTCGATGTCCGTGGGGCTGAAAATGCTCGCGGAGGGAGAGGGAGATGCCTTTGTCAGCACGGGTAATACGGGTGCGCTCTTTACGGGTGCGACGCTGATCGTGCGTAAGATCAAGGGCGTGCTGCGTGCGGGCATCGGTTCGATCATTCCGCTCCAGACTCCCGTTCTGCTGCTCGATACGGGCGCGAACGTGGTGGTGACCGACGAAAATCTTGAACAGTTCGCGGTGATGGGCTCGGCATATATGAAGAAGATGTACGCCATCGATTCGCCCCGCGTGGGACTTCTCAACAACGGTGCGGAGGAGTGCAAGGGCACGGATCTGCAGCGAAGCGCGCACAAGCGCCTGCGGGACAACCCCGACGTCAATTTCGTGGGCAACGTGGAGGGCAATGCCGTTCCGTTCAACGTCTGTGACGTCCTGGTCACCGACGGCTTTACGGGCAACGTTTTGCTCAAGGGAATGGAGGGACTCGGTAAAATGCTGCTCGGCAGACTCAAGCAGATGTTTTACAGCACCCCCGTTACCAAGGTTGCGGCACTGTCGATGAAAAAGCAGATCGGCGAGATGAAAAAGGAATTCGATTCCTCCGAGCACGGAGGCGCACCGATTCTGGGTATTTCCAAGCCCGTCGTCAAGGCGCACGGCTCGTCGGATGCAAAGGCGTTCAAGAATGCGATCGGTAAGGCGATCGCGTACGCGGAGTCGGGGGTCATTTACGACGTTGCGGAATCGGCAAAGCGCTTTGCGGAGAGAAAGAAGGCGGAGCGCGAGGCAGCAGCGGCTGCGGCGGAGAATGCAAGCCGTACCGAGTGAGATCGGATTTTGGATACGAGACGAAAAAGTAAGTTAATTAAGAAGAGGTTTGAAATATGGCACTACCATTGGACGGGCTGGAGCGGCGCATCGGATACGCGTTCAGGAACAAGGATCTCTTGAAGCGTGCCGTCACGCACTCCTCTTATTCCAACGAAACGGGCGCGCGAAATCATCACCTGCTCTGCAACGAGCGGCTGGAATTTCTCGGAGATAGCGTGCTCTCCATTATTACAAGTGAATATCTCTACGCATCCTTCCCCGAGCTTCCCGAGGGGGATCTGACAAGAATGCGGGCATCGGTCGTTTGCGAGGAGGCGTTGGCTTCCTATTCGGAGCAGATCGGTCTCGGCTCCTATCTCCTGCTCGGCAAGGGCGAGAGTCAGAACGGAGGCGCAAAAAAGCCCGCCGTCATCGCGGATGCCTTTGAGGCGATGCTCGCGGCGATCTACCTGGATGCGAGCGCGGGAGACGCGCTTGCAACCGTGCGTGAGATCCTGCTTCCCTTTATCAAGGAGGCTGTCCGCGCACTTCCCGCAACCGCGGGTGGCTACCACGCCGACAACAAGTCGCGCCTGCAGGAGTTTATCCAGCGGGAGCGTGATCCCGGCTCGCTTGAATACCGTGTAACGGGTGAGAGCGGTCCCGATCACAACAAGACCTTTGAGGTCGGTGTTTTCCTGGATTCCAATTGCATCGGACACGGCACGGGACATTCCAAGCGTCAGGCAGAGCAGGCGGCGGCAAAGGACGCGCTTGCGCTCTTTGGCGTCAGTGACCGATAAGATGCATAAAAATATTCCCATTTTCATTCCGCATCTCGGGTGTCCGCATCAGTGCGTTTTTTGCAATCAGCATTCCATTTCGGGATGCGTGCAATTCGACGAGCGGACGGTGGAGGCGGAGATCGAGCGCGCACTTTCCACGCTCGCTGACGGGGCGGATGCCGAGATCGCCTTTTTCGGAGGCTCGTTTACGGGCATCGATCGCACCCTGATGTGCCGCTTGCTCGATCTGGCGGAGCGCTACGTCGGACAAGGACGCGTGACGGGCATCCGTCTGTCCACAAGACCCGATTATATCGACGGGGAGATCCTGTCGATCCTGTCGCGCTATTCGGTCAGAACGGTTGAGCTGGGGCTTCAGAGTATGGATGACGCCGTACTCGGGGCGAGCGGTCGCGGACATACGGCGGAGCAAGCGCGCAGAGCCTGTCGCGCGGTCGTGGAGGCGGGATTTTCGCTTGTGGGACAGATGATGATCGGTCTGCCCGCATCCACACTTGAGTCCGAAATCAAAACGGCAGAGGAGATCTGCGAGCTTGGCGCTGTGGCGGCGCGAATCTATCCAACCGTTGTTTTTTATAAAACGCCGCTGTGCGAAATGACCGCACGAGGCGACTACATCCCTCTGAGCGTCTCCGAGGCGGCAGAGCGGAGCGCGCAGGTGCTTTCGGTGCTTGAGGAGCGGGGCGTTCCCTGCATTCGCATCGGGCTTTG
>JAZQWH010000072.1:0-12985 GCA_045632205.1 Eubacteriales bacterium | reverse complement strand
CCGCTGTTGAGATTGAACGTTCCCTTCATCCCGTGCCGATCTAAAATTTCAACCAACCGTGCGTTGTCCCGCACGTTATCGTCGTAGCTGAAGGTCAGCGCCTTGGAGCGTCCGTTTGGAAATCGCATAATAAAATTTCGTTTCATTTTTTATTCTCCTTCGGTGAGAGAGATAGCTCTTCTTTTGGATATTATATCATGGAAAAAAAGGAATTTCAACCGATAAATCACAAAAATATGATGAATTCAAAAAACGAGTTGCAATATGCTGCGCAGCGTTTTCCGCTCTTGGCGGTGCGATGAAGGCGCCCACAAGTGATAGCGCTACCTATCTTTGCTTTGGTGCGGATTCCGATCCTGTGGGTACGGGAGGAGGCGGTAGCGGAAAATGACGCTTTATTCCGTGGCACTCTATTCCGCGCCTATCAGCGAGGGGACGTTACTTGTATCAGGCGGTAAGCAACGAATCGTAATTTCCATTCCTCTGCGGCGAGACGTACGTTGTAAGGGATCCTTGCAAACATAAAAAAATTAAGGGGGTCGTAATTTGTAACACTCTTGTAACGCGGACTTTGTTATAATGATCTTACAATAAAAAAATATCCGATTTTCGGAGGTGAATTTATGTACGTAAAAAAAGACAAGGTAGAACGACTTTTTGAAACGGCAAGCCAAAAGTTCCAAGAGAAGCATATTCAGGAATTTACAGATATGGGCTTTGTCGAGGGCTTCCAGCTGCTTTTGAATGAAATTGCAAAGAAGAGCCAATACGCGGAGGGAGAGAAAATTAAAAAAAGCGATCTCTCCAGAATCAAGGATGCCGTTGCAATCATTCATAATGAAATGAGAAAAAACTTGATTGAGGAAAATAAAAGTTCGGTAGGCAGACCGCTAAACCAATATGATATTTTTCCCGCTATGGTGGCGGTGAACGATTATTTGTATGCGATGGCGATGAAAACACTCGGTTCTCCCTATATTCCCGAATCCTTCGGTAAAGGCGTGCAGGACCTGATCAGGGATATTGCCCACGAAACAGAATTTAACCTCAAGAAAAATGATTACGCGAAAACCTCGATCGATCGGCGTTATGAAAAGCAACGCTGGTTAGATGCTAAGGACGTGCGAAAATCAACCGATAAAATTCAAGCTCAGATTTCGAATAAGAAAGCATCTTCGCTCCAGGTAGCGCAGTACGCAGGCGAATATTATGCGCTCAAGAGAAGACAAGAGGGACACGGTAAGTGGTGGATATTCTTCCACGGAAAAGAGAACGAGGCAAGAACAAAACTCTTATCGGAGATGGAAAAAACATTAAAGACCATTCTCAATGAGGGCGAAGAGCTTGATAAGCTTGACCCTGAAAAGATTGCAAGGTTCTATAACAAACAGAATCTTACGGGAAGGGCAAATGAAATCTTTCGAAAGGGGATTGCCGAGCGTAATGGAATGCCTTCCATCATCATCGAGAATGAGCCAACCTCTACCGTGCGTGCAGACAAGGAAATAGATGAGCCGGATCAAAAGGAACTCGAGTTTGAAGAGGAAATGCGTATGCCATTGGAGTTTGGCAAAGACGCTTTCAAGGAAAGCGAGCCCGTCGAAATGACGTACGAAACCAAAGTCGATAATAAGATCGTTTCCAACACCGTGATACACGATGACGGTCACGAAGAAGTCGATTTTTCCAAATTTGAGCCCAAATTATAATTATAGCCTTCAATAAACAATTTGACTGCACCAAGGAATTCATAGCAGTTCATTGAGATACCGTATCCTTACGGTACATAGGAGAAGGCGGAAGCGTATCAAAAAAATATTGTCCCCCTCATTTGCGTGCAATTGCAACTAAATGAGGGGGATCGGCTTTTTTATTGCGGATTTCCGCGCTTTGACGTGCTCTCGAATGGGGCAGGGGAGTTGTTTGCGAAACGGTTGCGATTCTAATTACGATTCAAATTTATTGTCTTGACTAATGATATGATGTATGATATAATGACGCCAAGCGATGAGGATCCATACGATAAACGTGCATAGAACGATTGATCAGTCTAAGGTGGGATCTGCTTTGAGATTGAAGCTTATAAGACCGAACGGGGTCAGTAAGGCGGAGTTTGAAAAACGGCTCCTCATCAGGGGGATTATTTTTTCTTGCCCTATGCGGCAATGGGACAATTTCAAATTCAAGGTCAGTTTGAAATAGTGCAATGTGATTGAGAAAGTAAAGGAGATTTGAAATGAAACCTATCAAGCATTTTTTACACGGACAGTGGTCGTTCTCTTTTACCGAGCCCGAAAGCGGTGAGCTGTACCGTGATCACGCGGAGGTTCCGGGCAACGTCGAGCCCGAGCTTGTGCGTTTGGGATTGCTTACCGATTATATGCCACCCGACAATCTCTATGCCACCACGTTGTTTGACACCGTGGACGATTGGACCTACGTGACGCATTTCGATGCGCCGACTCTTGCCCCCGATCATGAGCGATACCTCGTGTTTGAGGGAATCGACACGGTCGCACAGATCTACCTTAACGGCGAAAAGCTTGCGGACTGCGCAAATATGCACCGCGAGTGGCGCTTTTTGGTCAGCGACCGTCTCAACGCGTTTGATAATGAGTTGAAGGTCGTCATTCGCAGTGCCGAGCTTTGGGCTCGCGACCGCATGCCCGACGTATTTCCGCTTGTCCGCAACGGATCGCAATACGGCTCTGCCGTTTATTTGAGAAAAGCGCGCCATTGCTGGGGGTGGGATAACGCGCCCCGTTTGATGACGTCCGGTATCTTCCGCCCTGTTTATCTGGAGGATCTGCCCGTAGCACGATTTGATAATATCTACTACTATACCGAGCGTGTGGACGAAGCACAGGGTAAGGTGGATCTGGGAATCAACTGGTTCTACCGTTTTCCGCGAATGAAATCGGTATTGGGACACGTGCTGCGCATCACAATTTCGAATCATGAGAAGGTCGTATATACCTATGAGGAGGACGTTCTCTCCTGTCGCGGTGCGCATCGCTTTTCTCTTCCCCTCGATCAGGTCAAGCTCTGGTGGCCATACGGCTTTGGAGAGCCGAGCTTGTACAACCTCTCCTTGGAGATGATCTGCAACGGAAAAACGGTTGCCGATTGGCGCGGAAGATGGGGAATTCGCACGGTGCAGCTCGTGCAAACCGATTCCATTACCGCAGACGGCAAGGGAGATTTCTTGTTTGTTGTCAACAATCAAAAGGTTATGATCCGCGGTACGAACTGGAAGCCCGCCGACCCACTCCATTCCCGCGCTGACGCGAAAGCACTCAAGCTTCTGCCTCTCGCCAAGGAGCTCAACTGCAATATGGTGCGCATCTGGGGCGGCGGCATTTATGAGGATCACCCCTTTTTCGACTACTGTGATGAAAACGGCTTGCTCGTATGGAACGACTTTATGTTTGCATGCGAGGTCACACCGCGCGATACGTGGTTCTGCGAGGAGATTGAAAAAGAAGCCGTTTTCGTTTTGCGCAAGCTTCGCAATCATCCCAGCCTTGCCGTCTGGTGCGGAGATAATGAGGACGACCAATTTTTCCAACGCCTGCATAAGGATAGCACCGCCTTGCCGTCGGATCAGATCGTGACGCGCCGTGTGCTTCGCGATGCGGTGATCTGCAACGATCCATACCGTTGCTACGTGGAAAGCTCTCCGAAATATTCTGACGAGTACGTAACCGAATGTCGCAAATACAATATTGCAAGCTATTCTGCGGTGGTCGCAACCAAGCCCGAAGAGCTGAAGCTGCAATCCTTCACCCCCGAGGCACACCTCTATCCGCGCATCGATTATGCCACCGCACTGCGCCGCAACCGTTCCCGCTTTATTGGTGAGACGGGCCCTATCGGCTTTAATCCTATGACCGATAACGAACGTATATGGGAGCGAGAGCGTGCGCGTGCCGTTCGACTTTGGGATGAGGATTGGCACAAATGCAAGCTTTTCCCGTATGATAATCACCAATGCGATCATTTGTTTATTCGTTGGATCACACTCGGACGTGAGCAATGCCGCCAAAAATACGGACGAGATTTTACAGCCGCGGAGTGGAAGGAATATTGCATCGCGCTCAATCTGGTCTGCGCAGATATTTATAAGGACGTTATTGAATATACGCGCGTGATGCGTTGGAGCAAAACGGGTGTGCTTTGGTGGTCACTGTGCGATATGTGGCCGATGCTCTTTAACTATTCGCTCGTCGACAGCGATCTCAACCGCAAGCTTCCGTTTGATTGGATCCGTCAATCACAACGCGCGCTTGCCCTGATGGCGGTACGCGATGAGGTAGACTCCGAGCCTGTTCTCTACGCAGTCAATGATACGCTTGAGGAGAAGCATGGAAGCTATCGAATGGAAGCGTACGATGAGTCGGGAGCGCTTGTATCGACGGAAAAGGGCACGTTTTCCGTTGCGGCAAATTCGGTTGCCAAGCTTGCCCCCATTTCCGAACGCGCACGTCGCTTGCTGATGATCGAATGGACCTGTAACGGAGAGACTCATTGCAATCACTATACCACGGGTGACGGAGCTTGCTCCTTTGACACGTGGAATCGCTGGAACGGTCTCTTAAAATCCCGTTTTGCGCTTGACGTGGAAATATAGTCCTATTGTTGCATTAGACCGGGAAACGAATCGTGATAAGGCAATAGATGAATTTGATGCGAAGTATAGAAAATATTTCTCTCACTTTCTTCATCTCAACTATCAACCTGTAGAAGTATGATAGATCTTTTCATCGCTTTTGCCTTGAAAAAATAGCATAAAAATATTGGACACATCACAGGAGAAAACCTCCAAATGATGTGTCCGACTTTTTTGTTATGACTGTTTAACCCTTTTGGGAGGAAAACGTTAAAATGCATTGAAAAATGATAAAAAATCCACCTTTATGATAAAAAGTCTATTGACTTGACAAATGCTTCTTGTTATAATGAAACCAACTCGAACGAGTAATTCTAAAAAAGTGAACAACAAAAAGCTACGTATTTCTGCAGTGAACCTTCACGCCCCCAAAAATAGTATTTGAAAAGGAGAATAGCGATGATCCTTCCTGCTGTAAAAAAAATTACAGAAGAAAATGCGTTCTGTAACGTTCCCGAAAAAATGACGTATTGCTACGACTGTGAGCTTGGCAGACTTGGTGCGGAGGCGTTTGCAAGCTTTACAGTTGGTGCAGAGAAAGCCGACGCAGATGCTTTTGTGGAATTCTTTCTTGACCGATCTCTTGAGATGATCGATGAGATATACTCCGTAACAGTCCTTCCAAACAAAATCAGAGTTGGCTTTCGGGATGCACGCGGTGCGGTTAACGGTGCGGCATCCGCGGCACTTTTGCTTCGCAAAAACAGAGTAAGCTGCTGTAATATCGTTGACTATCCCTCCTGCTCCTATCGCTCGGTTCTTTTGGATCTGGCAAGAGGTCTGCCCGATATAGAGGATGTAGAGAGGGCCGTACGGTATATGGCGTTGGCAAAATATAACCGTGTGCATCTTCATCTCATAGATTCAAACGGCCCCTGCTATGTGTCTGATGCTGTTCCGGATTTCAAATATCTTGCGCCTGCGGGGGATCGTCCTGCCAACAATTACGCTCAGTTTGACAAAAAGATCCTTGAGGAGATTGCCGAGCTGTGCGATCACTATGCAATTGAGATCGTTCCCGAAATCGAGATCCCTGCTCACGGGTACGCATTATGCGAGGCGCATCCCGAATTCAAATGCCAAGTCAATGATGCACAATCCTGGACGATTTGTCCCGGAAATGATGACATATGGGATTTCTTTAAAAAACTGATCGGCGAGGTCATCGAGATTTTTCCGAATAGCCAATATGTTCACATTGGAACGGATGAGCTTGAGTTTCTTGACCTTGCCGAGCCCAAACTCTGCCATTGGGCAGATTGCCCCCGTTGTGCTGCCTTGCGAGAGCGCGAGGGACTTGCCGACAGACAAGCCGAATTTTATTATTTGGTCGACCGGATGCATGAAATTGTCACATCCTATGGCAAAAAAATGATCATGTGGAACGATCAGATCGATATTTCAAAGGACGTTCCCATCAGTCGGGATATTCTCATTGAGTTCTGGAGAATCGCATCTCCCGGCAGAGGGCCCCACGAGGGCTGCACCTTCAACAAATTTCTTGAAAAGGGATTTCGGATGATCAATGCAAACTATCCTTCAACCTATCTTGACAAGGAGACTTATTTGTCACCCGAAAAGATGCGGACGTGGACGCCCTTCAATGTTCCTGAGCAGGCGCCCGAATATGCGGATCAGGTGATCGGCGGAGAGGCATGCGCTTGGGAGCTGGGAAATTATCAAGAATACCCCTTTTACCGCTATACTTTGCCGCCCGCGATTGCGCTGGTCGGCGATAAGCTGTGGGGGCTTGGCGAGCGGGAACATAACGACGATTTCAAGGAGGCTTTGTCTGAATTTGTATTCGGCTCATCTGCCTACGTTGACGTATTCAAATGTGTAGGGGATCTCATCCCTCCGAGAAGCAACGAAAGATTTTCTTACGTTCTGCCCGAAGAGATCGACAGAGAAATCCTTGCAAAAATGCTCGGCAAATTGCAAAGCAATTCTGAATCCAACGCGATAGAAGCCTATGCCTGGCTTTTGCAAAAAATAACAGATACAGTGAACGTTTAAGACGTTAAAAATATCGGACACATCACGGGAGCAAACGCTCAAAATGATGTGTCCGATTGCTTTATTGCTTTGCAATTTGGAATTTGTCATCCTCTGTCAAGCCGAGGACGTCGATTGCATGCTCCCAAATCGAAACGGATTCCAAGAAATCCGCGGGCTCGTGCGCATCACTGCCGAGATAGAATTTGCATCCGCAGGCCTTGGCAATACGATAAAAGCGCAGGATGGGTTCGCAATCGATCTCTCTCATATCCGCCGAGTTCAGCTCGATTCCGCAGCCGCGTGCGGCAGCTTTGGAAAAGAGACGTGTGATCTCCGATTCGGGAACACGGGAGAGTGTTTCGTGATGTGCGAGGGGAGCGGTGTTGTTGATCAATCCGCTGGTAATATGTGCAACTCCTACCTTATGCATCGGAAGGGTGGAATCGAGAAGCTTGTCAAATCTCCACACCCACTTTTCTGCGCGGTATGCGGAATCGAGAAGCTTTTCCTCCGGAATCGTGAAATTTTTCATATGCAGATGCGTTGTGGGCACGATGATAAAATCAAACGCATCGTAGCGGGAGGGGGGGATACCGATGACGCCATCCTCCTTCATATCCGTTTCACAGCCGAAGAGAAACTCGACGTCATCCGCTTGCGGGAGATTGCGGTACTCTGCGATGTGGTCAAAATTCTGCGGCGTGTACCATCTCGACGCACCGGGAACAGCACTGTCCCAATAGTGGTCGGTCAGACAGATGCGCGAAATTCCTCTCTCGCGTGCGCATTCGAGGATCTTTTCGGGTGTCTGTGCGGGATCCTTTGCACAGGAGGAAAGATAGGAATGAATGTGATAGTCGTGGTCAATGATAAAACGCATGGTAAGTACCTCGTCAGATATAAATTTAGTTGGTGGGGAGCCAAGCCGCGATAGATCGGCGAAGGATATTGGATCGTATAGCGCGGCGACCGTTTTGATGACGTCTTACGTTTGCAGCAAACGCGCAATAGAGCAAATGCGCTGCATAGGTCAACTCCTTTTTACATCATTAAGCGGCTGCTTTTCGCAATAGGGCGAGTCGATCAATACCGGGGCAATCTCACGATTCCGGACCAGCTCGGAATAGGAAAGCAGAAAAGCTGCCTCACACCAGCGACACGAGCCGTAAAACACACCGCCGACACGGTTCGGCTCCCAATCGCTCATATTCACGCGCTCGTTGATTGCTCCCGGGGGGAGAATCTGTTTTTCGGGGGGATACCCCTCGGGGTGCTTGCTCTTCGTATAAATCGGGCGCTCTGCGGTAGGCACACATTGCGGGATGAAGAATACGATATCCTTCAAAAGTTCTAAGTAATCGCGATTGCCCGTATAGGTGTAGAGCCTGTACAACACGTCGCCCGATGCAGTACAAATTCCGGGGGCGGCGTGCTTGTTTTGTACGTTTGCAAACACACTTCCCACACTATTGATGCCAAGTCTTGCAAACTCCGAATCCTTTGGAAAACGGTATGGATACGTGACAACCCAAGAGGAAAACAGATGTACGCTATCCTTTGCGTAAGTTAACCATTTTTCTTCCTGTGCGATCTCGTACAAAACAACCATACTCTCGACCATTGCAAACGCGCTTTCGCTATCCGGAGCACACATCGCCTCCTCAGGTCCACCGTAGGTCAAGCCTTTTTCAACATAATTGCGATAGTATTGCTCTCCTGCGCGCTTTGCGATGGACAGATATCGCTCATCACCGAAATGCTTCCATGCCAATGCCAGAGCACCGATGACAGACGCGGCACTTGTGGTACCTCCGTACATCATTTCTCCTGTTTTGTAATTGACAAACTGACCGAAATCCCCGTATTTCTCATAGAGATCGGCGAGCGCATCGGAAACGCGCTTTGCGGCGGCAATCCATTTTTTCTTCGGGGGAGTCAATTCAAATTGCTTAAACAGAAAATATAATACGTCTCCCTGTCGACGCACCAGCGTGCAATCCTTCATTGCTTCGCTTTTAAGGGTGTTTCCTATGGGGAGAGAATCCTTCATTTGTTCAAAATAGCCGCACGGAGCAAGATGCTCGGTCAGAAAATCGATGGTCTTGATCGCGCGGTTGCGAGTCAATTCGTTCCCAAGCTTCAAAAGCGCGGCGGTTACCATTGCACCGCCCGTCCATCCGATACTCCACAGATCCTCGGTCAGAATATAGTCATCCGCATAGAATTTTCCGCCCCAATTGCAAGTATTGAAACGCCATTCCATCAGATCCCATAATTCGTCGGAATAAAGGTTCGGAGCGCGATCTCCCGAGAGCAAGCACTTGCGAATTTTGAAGAAGATCTCGTAAAATTGAGGAATAGATTCGCAGGAATACGGTTTGATCAGAAGCTTTGACGTGATCTCTTCTCCGGCTTCAACCGAGATCCCACTGTCAAAATTCCCCCATTCTTCCTTCGAAACGCAATGGATATAGCAGGATTCACGCATTGAGGGATACTGAACGGTAACCGACCCACGCTCAATGGAAAAGCCGATGTTTTTATCCTTGCACTGCTGCTCGCAAAAGAGAAAAAGCGCTTGCTTCTTTTCGGGATAGAAAAGACCGACGCAGGGAACAGCGCAATCCCCCGTGGTAACCTCCATTTTGCCGCTCCCATCCGGCTCAAGCGCGGGAACGAATGACATCAGTGGCTCCGGGGTGATCCCAAGCTCCTCCTTTTGATACATAGGAGGATATCTTCGCATCACACGGCGAAATCGGTTGCCGTCGTAGGCACAGGCGGGAAGGAATACGTAGGTTCCTTCCTCCCAGCTTGGAAAACACAATGTGACCCCGAAGCCTGCGTCATCCGACTTTTTGGCAGCGATAAAGTGTACTTCATGGTTGGTATAAGATACGGTGCCGTGTACCGATGATGGAAAAATTTGATAATCCATGAGTGTCATCCTCCTTAGCCGTTAAAGATCACGCGTTGATCGATAAAATCGTGGCAGAGCGTGCGCTTGATGCGCATGAAATGGTCACAGTTGTCGCCGCCTTCGATGCCTCCACCATGGAAGTAAATAAACACAGGGAAACTTTCGCATTCCGGAAGATAAACATCAAGCTTTTGCGCGGGATTTTTAAGTTTTCCGTAAGAAATATCAATAAAGCTTCTCATTTTAAGTCTTTAACTCCTTTTAAAATAGCACTGTTTATTACCAATTTCAAAGTTTCTATAACTGACTTGCAATATTATAATTACCATTTATGAATGCATTGTAACACTAAAATACGGATTTGTCAATAGAATTTCAGTCGGTATTCAAATGGTCTGGGGTGGTCTGAATCTTCTAAAAACAATTAGACACATCATCACGTAATCCGCGTAAATGATGTGATTAAAGAGTTTGCGGAAAGGTTGCAATTGTCTTTTTTATGATATATGGCTTTTTTATTTGTGGAGACGTCCCATACTCCGTTCGGAAATAGACCTCACTCATAAAGGACGGATCGGCGATCTCTCGCATGGAGAGGTCGCTGTTTTTATAGTTTGCCTATCGTTGATCAAAGATCTCGCAAAACAGATTTGAAAACGACGCCGCATTTTTGGGGCGTTATGTCTTTGCAATTATTGCAAAGAGATTGCAAATATTATCATCTTTCCCGTTTTATTATCAAAGAGGATTGTATTTGTATTTTTTTATGTTAAAATAAAGTAAATTCAACTGAGAAAGAGGGATAGAACATGAAACTCGGTGCACAGCTATATTCCATCTGCAACCACGTTCAAACCGCAACCGACTTCCGCACGTCTCTGCTCCGTCTGAAAAAGATGGGCTACGAAAACGTACAGGCCTCGGGAATCGGGCCGATTGCCGCAGAAGAGCTGCGCGATATTTCGCAGGAAACCGAAATGCCCATCGTTTGCACACATATTTCGATGGACCGCATTGTAAACGATACGGAAAACGTCATTCGCGAGCACAAAATTTTCAACTGCCCTGTCATTGGCATTGGCTCTATGCCCAAGGAGAACCGTACCACGCAGGAAGGCGTTGACGCATTCATCTCATCGATGGAGACTCCTGTTAAAAAAATTCTGGAGGCAGGCTTGAAGTTCTCGTATCACAACCATCAATTTGAATTTACCGTTCCCGAGGGCGGAAGCCGTATGATTATGGATACGCTTATAGAGCGCTGCCCCGATTGGCTGATCCTGCTTGACACCTGCTGGACGGAATATGCAGGACAAAGCACCGTGGAGTACATCGAAAGGATCGGTGGGAAGCGTCTGGTCAACGTCCACTTCAAGGATGTAGCTCCGCTCGATCCCGCAGATCCGCAGGAAATTCTCGGTGCCAAGATCTCCCGCTTTATTCGCACGCCCGGTCAGGGACGCTTGGATTTCAAAACGATCTATGATGCTTGTGCAAAGGTCGGCGTAGAAAACGTGCTTGTCGAGCAGGACAATGCTTCCAAAATGCCCGATCCCTTTGCCGAAATGGAATTTGCGTTCCATCATCTGCGTCCCATCATCCATTAAAATCGTTCATACGGAGGAGCATAGTCTATGAAAAAAGTCAGATTCGGTATCATCGGCGTTGGTAATATGGGTTACAGCCACGCCAAGAATATGTTGGAGGGTCACGTTGAAAACGGTTGCCTGAGCGCGGTTTGCGACCTCAAGCAGGAAAAGCTGGATAAGGTCAAGGAGCTGGAGGGCGCCGAAAGCGTAAAGACCTTCACCGATTATCGGGAAATGCTGGCAAGCGGTGTATGCGATGCCATTGTGGTAGCAGTTCCCCACTACGATCACCCCCGTTTGGTGATCGACGCACTCGAGAGCGGCCATCACGTCGTTTGCGAAAAGCCTGCGGGCGTTTACACCAAGCAGGTCAAGGAAATGAATGCGGTTGCCGCAAGGTCGAATAAGCTCTTTACGATGATGTTCAATCAGCGCACCAACTGTGTATACCGCAAAATGCACGATATGATCGCAGACGGAGAGCTGGGCGATATCAAGCGCATTATCTGGACAATGACAAACTGGTACCGTCCGCAGAGCTATTACGATTCGGGCGATTGGAGAGCAACGTGGAAGGGCGAGGGTGGCGGTGTCCTGTTCAATCAGTGTCCCCACCAGCTCGACCTGATCCAGTGGATCCCCAATCTGTCCCCCGTAAAGGTTCGCGCGTTCTGCCACTACGGAAAATGGCACGACATTGAGGTCGAGGACGACGTGACCGCTTATATGGAATATGCAAACGGTGCAACCGGTGTGTTCATCACGTCCACGGCAGATGCTCCCGGAACAAACCGTTTGGAAATTCTCGGTGACAAGGGACAGCTCATCTGCGAATATTTCGGCAAGGAATTCGGAACCGAGTCCGGAAAAAGAGATAAGCTGACCTTTATTAAGAATAGCATTTCCGAGCGCGAGTTCAACAAAACCTGTACCGCTAATTTCGGCGCGCCCGAAAAAGAAGTCATTAACGTTGAGACTGATGGCAAAAATCCTCAACACGTTGGTATCTTCAACAACCTTGCCAATGCGATCCTTGGAATTGAGCCGTTGTTCGTAGACGGCAAGGAAGGAATCAACGGCGTTGAGCTGATGGATGCGATGCAGCTTTCGGGATGGCTCAAGGAAGAGGTCACGCTCCCCATTGACGATGACCTCTACTGGGAAGAGCTGCAAAAGAAAATTGCAACAGGCAGAACCAAAGAAGCCGTTATCTCCAACGTCGTGACCGATATGAGCAATACCTTCTGATCATTGAATCGGAAAGCAACCGAATAAAAATCGGACACATCATTTACGCAGTTTTGCGAGATGATGTGTCCTATTTTTTCCATTTTAAGGAGAATCTTTTATCCTTCGTTTCCGCGGATCGCATTCTTGCCGCTCTTTTTGGCTTGATCGCGTCTATCGGGGATAATAACCTTATCATTAGAGATCCAACCGCCGAGCGGAGAAGGTGCTTGCAAAAAAGCCGATCCGCAGCCTGACGCCCGATATCGGTATGACCGTTCACCCCGTGGATGAAAACAACTGCTATGCCGTTGCGGTCAACTATTCTGCAAAAGAAAAAAATTGCAATTTTATGCTTGCCGACGGTTGGCGGATCAAGGAAGTCCATTACGGAAATACGGATACGCTCACCAAGGGTGAAAAGCCGCTTGACCGATTGGTCATGAGGGCGATACACCCGAAAGAGCGGAGAAGCGACGGAAGCATACGGAAATGCTCTACGCGCTGGCGGAGCATTTTGATCACGCATATGTGATCGATCTGTATCAATACGGACCGCGGTATGATGAGAAATACAAGGAG
>JAZQWH010000071.1:0-8376 GCA_045632205.1 Eubacteriales bacterium | reverse complement strand
GGTGCGTGTCTGGGCGTAATTTCTCTGCATCATCGCGCGTGCCTCGGCATCCTGCTTGGCGTTCCCTAAACCGAAGCTGATGGCGATGGCGGTATTGACCGTATCCATGATCCGATCGTCGAGGTGTCCCATTTTTTCCTTGAGACGGCGTTTGTCCAATGTACGGATCTGCTCTAACAGGATCACGGAATCCTTCGCGAGGCCGACCTGATCGGCGTAGATATCGATGTGTGTGGGGAGCCTGGTTTTACTGATGCGCGACGTAATTGCCGCGGCGATCACGGTGGGGCTGTACTTGTTTCCAACGTCGTTTTGTATGATCAGCACGGGGCGTAAGCCACCCTGCTCGGAGCCGACCACGGGGCTGAGATCGGCGTAAAAAATATCTCCGCGTCTGACACTGTTCATTCTCGGTTCTTCCTTTCTTTTCTTGAGGCAACGGTACGGGTGCCCGTTGGCGCTCTGTTCCTATTCTTCCCAACCCTGCCGCGATCTTAAACACGGCGCCGGGAGTT
This sequence comes from Eubacteriales bacterium, assembly GCA_045632205.1. Taxonomy (GTDB): domain Bacteria; phylum Bacillota; class Clostridia; order Oscillospirales; family CAG-272; genus UMGS1865. The sequence goes on along the minus strand of JAZQWH010000071.1, from coordinate 7,861 downwards.
TTGAACAGGAATATTCTTCCGCGTCTGCCTCTACTGTAAGAATATTGTCGAACTCTGAATTTTGTGACAGAAGAAAACCACCCCGACGGAAAATCCGTCGGGGTGGTTTGTTTATGGCAACTGCCTATTGTCGGCAATTACTCGTAGAGCTTGCCCATCTTGAGCAGTCTCTGATACTTCGCCTTTGCATTGGCATCAGCCTTCTCGAAGAGGTCAGCTGCTCTCTCGGGGAAGGACTGTGCGAGACGCGCGTAACGGGTCTCGGACTTGATGAAGTCAATGTAGCTTGCGGTAGGCTCCTTGGAGTCGATGGAGAGCTTGTTGTTCTCGAGCGTAGGATTGTAGCGGAACATCTGCCAATATCCTGCCTCGACAGCCTTCTTCATCTCGAGCTGGCAGTTCTGCATGCCGCCCTTCAGACCGTGCATTTCGCAAGGTGCGTAACCGATGATAAGGGAAGGACCGTTGTAAGCCTCTGCCTCCTTGAGTGCCTTGAGGAGCTGGTTCATATCAGCGCCCATAGCAACCTGTGCAACGTAAACGTAGCCGTAGGACATTGCGATCTCAGCAAGGTTCTTCTTGCCGATTGCCTTACCTGCTGCTGCGAACTGTGCAACCTGACCGATGTTGGAAGCCTTGGAAGCCTGTCCACCGGTGTTGGAGTAAACCTCGGTATCGAATACGAATACGTTAACGTCCTCGCCCGTTGCAAGCACGTGGTCGAGACCGCCGAAGCCGATGTCGTATGCCCAACCGTCACCACCGAAGATCCATACGGACTTCTTGGAGAGGTAATCCTTCTCAGCAAGGATCGCGGGAGCTACGGGGCATCCTGCAGCAGCAGCTGCCTCGAGCTCTGCAACGAGAGCCTTGGTTGCCTCGGTGTTCTTCTCGCCGTCCTCACGGGTTGCGAGGTAAGCCTCTGCAGCAGCCTTGAAGGAATCGCTTGCCTTCTCGGACTGTGCCATCTCCTCAACCTTGCGGATGAGCTTCTCGCGGATGGTCTTCTGACCGAGCGCGATGCCGAGACCGTGCTCAGCGTTGTCCTCGAACAGGGAGTTACCCCAAGCGGGACCCTTGCCGCTCTCGCGGTTTACGGTGTAAGGAGTCGTAGGAGCGGAGCCACCCCAGATGGAGGAGCATCCGGTTGCGTTGGAGATATACATTCTCTCACCGAAGAGCTGGGTGACGAGACGTGCATAGGAGGTCTCTGCACAGCCTGCGCAGGAGCCGGAGAACTCAAGCAGGGGCTGCTTGAACTGGCTGCCCTTAACAGTGGTGTTGATGAGCTCCTTCTTCTCGGAGACGTTTGCGACTGCGTAGTCGAACGCTGCCTGCTGGTCGAGCTGGCTCTCCTGAGAGGTCATAGCGATCGCTGCCTTCTCGGGCGTGCCGTTCTCGAGTGCCTTCTTGGTCACAGGGCAAGCCTTGACGCAGAGGGTACAACCCATACAGTCGAGCGGGCTGATTGCCATGGTGAACTTGTAGTCGGTCTTGATAACGGGCTTCGCGGTGAACTTGGTGGAAGCGGGAGCCTTAGCTGCTTCCTTTGCGGTCATTGCGAAGGGACGGATTGCTGCGTGCGGGCAGACGAATGCACAGTTGTTACACTGGATGCAGTTTTCTGCGTACCAAACGGGAACGTCAACGGCAACGCCGCGCTTCTCGAATGCTGCGGAGCCCTGCGGGAAGGTACCGTCTGCATACTTTGCAAATGCGGAAACGGGAAGTGCGTCACCGCCCATTGCGTTAACGGGCTTTACAACGTTGTTGACGAAGTCGATGAGGTCTGCGCGAGCACCCTTTGCAGCCTTCTCCTTGCCCTCGGGCTTGAGAGCTGCCCATGCTGCGGGAACGTCGATCTTCACGATCGCGTCAACGCCTGCATCGATTGCCTTGTAGTTCATCTCAACGACAGCCTCACCCTTCTTAAGGTAGGACTTCTTAGCCATGTACTTCATGTAGTCCACAGCCTCTGCGATGGGCATGATCTCTGCGAGCTTGAAGAATGCGGACTGGAGAATGGTGTTGGTTCTCTTGCCCATACCGATCTCGCGCGCCTTGTCGATCGCGTTGATGATATAGAAGTTGATGTTGTTCTCTGCAATGTACTTCTTTACGGAGTTGGGAAGGTGGCTCTCAACCTCCTCGGGAGTCCACTGGCAGTTGAGCAGGAAGGTACCGCCGGGCTTAACGTCCTGAACGATCTTGTAGCCCTTGAGGATATATGCGGGTACGTGGCAAGCAACGAAGTTTGCCTTGGTGATATAGTAAGGAGACTTGATCGCCTTGTCACCGAAGCGGAGGTGAGAAATGGTTACACCGCCGGTCTTCTTGGAGTCATACTGGAAGTATGCCTGAATGAACTTGTCGGTGTGGTCACCGATGATCTTGATGGAGTTCTTGTTTGCACCGACCGTACCGTCGCCGCCGAGACCCCAGAACTTGCAGGAAATGGTTCCCTCGGGAGCGGTATCGGGAGCAACCTTCTCCTTGAGGGAGTGACCGGTTACGTCATCGACGATTCCGATGGTGAAGCTGTTCTGAGGAACTCTCTTCTTGAGGTTCTCAAATACAGCGAAGATGGAAGCGGGAGTGGTATCCTTGGAGCCGAGACCGTAGCGACCGCCAACGACCTTCGCCTTGACACCGGTTGCTGCGAGTGCTGCAACAACGTCGAGGTAGAGAGGATCGCCAAGTGCGCCGGGCTCCTTGGTTCTGTCGAGGACAGCGATCTTCTTTGCGGTTGCGGGAATTGCCTCAGCAAGCTTCTCTGCAACGAAGGGTCTGTAAAGGCGAACCTTAACGAGACCGACCTTCTCGCCTGCAGCCATCATGTAGTCGATAACCTCTTCTGCAACGTCGCAGATAGAGCCCATTGCAACGATGACGCGATCTGCATCGGGAGCACCGTAGTAGTTAAAGAGCTTGTAATCGGTTCCGAGCTTCTCGTTGACCTTGTCCATATACTCCTCAACGATAGCGGGAAGTGCCTCGTAGTAGGGGTTGCAAGCCTCTCTGTGCTGGAAGAAGATGTCGCCGTTCTCAGCGGAGCCGCGGAGTACGGGATGCTCGGGGTTGAGAGCGCGTGCACGGAATGCGGCAACAGCGTCCTTGTCAACCATCTCGTCGAGATCCTTGTAATCCCAGACAGCGATCTTCTGAATCTCGTGAGAGGTACGGAAGCCGTCGAAGAAGTTGAGGAAGGGAACTCTGCCCTTGATGGTGGAGAGGTGAGCAACCGCACCGAGATCCATGATCTCCTGCTGGTTGGTCTCTGCCATCATTGCGAAGCCGGTCTGACGGCAAGCGTAGACGTCGGAGTGGTCACCGAAGATGTTGAGTGCGTGGGACGCAACGCAACGAGCGGAGACGTGGATGACGCAGGGGAGAAGCTCGCCCGCGATCTTGTACATGTTGGGGATCATCAGAAGCAGACCCTGGGAAGCGGTGTAGGTGGTGGTCAGAGCGCCTGCTGCGAGAGAACCGTGAACGGTACCTGCCGCACCTGCCTCGGACTGCATCTCCATAACCTTAACCTTTTCGCCGAAGATGTTCTTCAGACCAGTAGCAGACCATGTGTCGGTCACCTCTGCCATCGGAGAGGAAGGGGTGATGGGGTAAATGGAAGCGACCTCGGTGAACGCATAGGATACGTGCGCCGCGGCGGTGTTACCATCCATGGAAAGCTTTTTTCTTTCAATTGCCATGAGTGAAAACCTCCTGAAAAAATATTGGATAAAAAATTTTTCTTTTCCACCCTACATAATATCATAAAGAAAAGAAAAAGTAAAGGGATTTTTGAAAAAAACGCGAGGAAAATGATAAAAAACTTGCCAAAAAAAGCATTCTTGACAAGTTTTTCACAATTTAAAATCGGTAAGCGAGCGCATCCTAACTCAATATTTACTTTTTGGGGATGATTTTGACTCGGGATGAGAAAAAATCTCGGATCGCTTGACAGGCTATGGAAAATGTGCTATGATAAGGTTCGATGAAATTCTGACGGAAGGATAGGGAGGATAAATGACGGTTCTTTATTCGACGCTGGAGCAGATGGCGTTTCTGTTTTCGCTCATTCTGCTTGGATACGTGCTGGTACGCGCCGGGGTTCTTGATAAAGGCGCGGCAGGTGTGCTTTCCAAGCTTGAAAGCTGGCTCTTTGTTCCCGCGCTGGTTATGGGGACGTTTATCGGCAATTTTACGGTGGATATTTTACAGACGGCGGGAAAGCTGATCCTGTTCTCCTTTGCGATCATGGTCGTCATTTTGCCGCTCTCGATCCTGGTTCCGAGGCTCTGCACAAGGGATCGCTTCAAGCGCAGGATCTACACCTACGGTCTTGCGTTCTCCAACTTCGGATTTATGGGAAATGCCGTGGTGTCGGCGCTCTATCCCGAGATCTTTTTCGAGTATCTCGTCTTTGTTATTCCGCTTTGGATCCTGATTTATATGTGGGGCGTTCCCGTGCTGCTCATTTCGGACGACGGAGAGGAGCAGACGCTTGGAAAGCGCCTCAAGAGCTTCCTCAATCCAATGTTTATCTGTATGATCATCGGTATGGTGATCGGACTGACGGGGATCAGGCTTCCCGATTGGACCGCAAACGTGATCGACACCTGCGGAGCTTGTATGTCGCCTGTTGCGATGCTTCTGACGGGTATGACCGTTGCGGGAATGAATTTTCGACGCGTGCTTTCGGACAAGAGCATTTATGCCGTTACCGCGATCCGATTGCTTCTCATTCCGCTTGCGGCGATTGGCGTTCTTTTCCTGCTTCCCATTGACCGCACCTTTTTTGTGTGCGCGATCTGCTCGCTTGCAATGCCGCTCGGGCTCAACACCGTTGTGATCCCTGCCGCCTACGGAAAGGATACCTCGACAGCTTCGGGTATGGCGTTGGTTTCGCATCTGCTTTCCTGCATTACCATTCCGCTGATCTTTTTGCTTATGGAAATCGTATAAAAAGAAATCCCGAGCGTCGGAAAACGGGCGATGCTCGGGATCTTTTTTATTGCTTTTTTCGGAAATGCTCGGGAGAAAGCCCGTATTTTTTCTTGAAGAGACGACTGAAATGGAGCGGATCCGAGAAGCCGACGAGATAGGAGATCTGTGAAACGGGATCGTCGCTGGATAGCAATAGCTCTGCCGCGCGGATCAGACGCTGCTCAAGCACGTAGGCGTAGGGGGAGGTTCCGGTGACCTCCTTGAACAGATGCATGAAGCGACTGCGTGAGATTCCCGCTGCGTTGGCGTAGGTGTCCAGATTGATGCCGTCGGCGTAGGTCTGATTCATTCGGAGAATGACGGTGCGCAGGCGGCTGTCGCTCGGCGGGAGACACTCCTGCTTTTTAGTCGTTTCCAGAACCGAGATCAGCTCGATCAGATCGGCGATCAGAACGGTGTTGCTTTGTTCGGTTTTTGCAACGTAATGATAGAGCATTTTACTGATCAGGCGTGAAATGCGGGGATCGTGGTGCTTTCCCTGAAAGCTGTGTGCGTCGAGGAGCCCTGAGGTTTGCAGCAATTCCTCTGCCGCAGTGCCTGTGAAACGCACGTAATAGGTCGTGCCGCCGTGCTGCTGATAATCCTGCCGCATATGGGGGGGATAAATGAGAAATCCGCCGGGGTGGATCTCCGCTTCCTCTCCTTCAAATTCCGCCTCGAGAATACCGCTTTCAACGTAGATCAGATTATAGTCCTCGCGTCCCTTTTCGCGCACGGTGCGGACAATGGCGCCTGCACGGTAGGTTTGCACACCGCAGGAATTCAGGAAAAGAAACCGATCGGATGCACGGTTGTTTTTGTCCAGACGGTCGCCGTCGTAGTATCGCTGATTTTTGATCATAGCTGTTCTCCTCTCGGTTGTTTCTATAACTATTATATAATATTTTTAAAAGAGTGTCAATCGTTTTTTCGTACGAAAAAAGATATGGGATCCTCCCAAAAGAGAGGATCCCGCTTGTTTTTTATAAGGCGATTGCTTACGCCCATGCCATAGAGGTGGGCTTCGGCTCGTCGATGATGATGGGATTGAGGAAGCTGATTGCCTTCTTCAGACCCTCGTCGAGTGTCATCAGGCTGTCCTCGTGCTCAATGGAGAGAACGCGATCGTAGCCGCAGAGGCGGAGGTTGGAGACAAGGTCGCGCCAATAGGTCTCGTTGTTTCCGTAGCCGACGGTACGGAAGATCCAGGATCGGTGGAGCTCGTCACCGTAGTGCTTGGTGTCAAGCACGCCGTTCTTGGCGGTGTTGTACTTGTCGATCTTGGTATCCTTTGCGTGGACGTGATAGATCGCGCCCGCAAGCTCGCGGATCGCCGCAACGGGATCCATACCCTGCCAGATGAGGTGGGAGGGATCAAAGTTCGCGCCGATGACGGGGCCTACCGCCTCGCGGAGACGGAGGAGCGTTTCGGGGTTGTAGACGCAGAAGCCGGGGTGCATTTCAAACGCGATGTGAGAAACACCGTGAGCCAATGCGAATGCGCCTGCTTCCTTCCAATAGGGAATCAGCTTCTCGTTCCACTGCCAATCCAGGATGGCAAGGAAATCCTCGGGCCAGGGGCAGGTGACCCAGTTGGGGTATTTTGCACCCTCGTGGTCGCCGGGACAGCCCGAGAAGGTGATGACGGTGTCAACGCCCAGCTTCTCAGCCAGCAGAACTGCGTCGCGGAAGTCGCGGTCAAACTCTGCGGCGATCTTCTTGTCGGGATGGAGCGCATTGCCGTGAGCGGCGAGTGCGCAAACGGTTACGTCGTATTTTTTGAGGGTTGCAACGAATTCGTCGAGCTTTTTCTCGTCTGCGAGCAGCTCTGCGGGGTTGCACTGTGCCTTTCCGGGGTAGCCGCCTGCACCAAGCTCAACGGTGTGAACGCCGAGAGCGGTCAATGCCTGCAGGGTCTCCTCCAGGGTGTTGTCATGATAAAGATTGGCCAATACGCTTAATTTCATAGCATCAAACCTCGTTTTCTTCAGAATTTGCTTCTATGCGTCTATGATAGCACTTTTTGCGAGACAATGCAAGAGGCTTTTTGTTTTTTGTTGCAAAAAAGACACAAAGTTTTTCCCTTTCTCGGGTTGTAAAAGCATTTATAATATGTTATAATGATATTATTCATATGATGGGAGGTTATGCCATGGTGACGGATCTGTTTGGAAAGAAGCGGTATAAGGTCAATCTTCATACGCATACGACGGATACGGACGGTCAACGGACGCAAAAGGAAGTGATCGCACGTTATCGCGCAGAGGGCTACGATGCCATTGCCGTGACCGACCATTGGGTGAGCAAATTTACCTGTGAGGAGGACGGGATGGTTCTTCTTGCGGGCGGAGAATACAATCTTGGGTATCGCGACAGCCTCGAGGGCGTTTATCACATCCTCGGGATCGGCTTTGAGGAAGCGCCGAAGGGGATTTGGATGAATGATCCGCCGCAAAAGGTGATCGATGAGATCCACCGTGTAGGAGGAATTGCGATCCTGGGGCACCCCGCGTGGTCGCTCAACACGCCCGAGCAGATCCTTGCTCTGCGCGATATCGATGCGACCGAGATCTACAATTCGGTGTCGGGCGTGCATCATTCCATGCGCGCAGACTCGTCCCTGATCGTTGATATGATCGCAACACGCGGGCTTTATCTGCCACTCGTCGGAGACGACGATGCGCACTATTACGACAATGATGCGTGCGTCTCCTGGATTATGGTCGAGGCGGAGGCGGGGGATGCGAGATCGCTTCTCGACGCGATCCGAAGCGTGCGCTATTACGCAACGCAGGGACCTGAGGTGCATTTGCTCCGCGAGGGAGATGAATTCGTTGTCCGTTGCTCGCCCTGCCAAAAAATTATGTTTATTTCC
>JAZQWH010000070.1:0-19089 GCA_045632205.1 Eubacteriales bacterium | reverse complement strand
CTGTGCCTGGCAATGTCTATGCTGGCAGCCTGCAGCAGCGGCAGAGAGTTCTCCCCTAAGGGGAATGGTATGTACGTATCTAAGGATGGTCAGTTCAGCACCGCTTTTGAAGAGGTTGTGGATAAGGCTTATTTTACTGAGGCAGATATGCTGAAGTTCGTGGTGGATGAAGTTATCGCTTACAACAAGTCCAAGGGAGCTTCTGCAGTAGCTTATCAGACCGAGGCTGCTGAGAAGGAGATCCTGCCGGTATCCATCACCAGCTTTACTTATGGTGACAAAGCTCAGCTGATTTTGGCTTATGCTTCTGCCAAGGATTATCTGGCATTCAATGCCAAGGACGAGGCCGCTGCTGACGAGCTGATGTTTGCATTGGCTAAGAACACCACCGGTATGCCTGATATGACTTTTGTGTCTGTAGAAGACGGTTCCAAGATCGCTGCCGGTTCTCTGGTAGGCGATAAGAAGATGAAGATCGTGATGGTCGTAGGTGAGCAGAACGTTCAGGTTCAGGGTAAGTTGGTATATGTATCCGAGAACGTGACCGTGACCGGTGAGGACACTGCTATCACTGCTAAGAACGGTTATTCTTACCTGGTATTCAAGTAAGGATCAATGGGCGATCCCATTTTCAGATGGGGCCACAAAATAAGAACTTTATAAAAAAGCTTATGGAGGTGTGGGACGTTTCTGCAATGGCAGACGGTCCATGCCCAAAGCTTTTTTAAAGATAAGAGAAATGAGGAGTTGTATTATGGAAAAGACAATGGAGAAAATCGTAGCTCTTGCCAAGTCCAGAGGTTTTGTATACCCTGGTTCTGAGATCTACGGTGGTCTGGCTAATACCTGGGATTATGGTAATCTGGGTGTAGAGCTGAAGAATAACGTAAAGAAGGCCTGGTGGCAGAAGTTTGTACAGGAGAGCCCTTACAATGTAGGTGTAGACTGTGCGATTCTGATGAACCCTCAGACTTGGGTGGCTTCCGGTCATCTGGGTGGTTTCTCCGATCCTCTGATGGATTGTAAGGAGTGCCACGAGCGTTTCCGTGCTGACAAGATCATCGAGGATTACGCTGCTGAGAAGGGTCTGACCCTGTCCTCTTCTGTAGATGGTTGGTCTCAGGAAGAGATGAAGCAGTTCATCGAGGACAATAATGTTCCCTGCCCTACCTGTGGCAAGCACAATTTCACCGATATTCGTCAGTTTAACCTGATGTTCAAGACTTTCCAGGGTGTTACTGAGGATGCTAAGAACACTGTTTATCTGCGTCCCGAGACCGCTCAGGGTATTTTTGTAAACTTTAAGAACGTACAGAGAACTTCCCGTAAGAAGATCCCCTTCGGTATTGCTCAGATCGGTAAGTCTTTCCGTAACGAGATCACTCCCGGTAACTTCACTTTCCGTACCCGTGAGTTTGAGCAGATGGAGCTGGAGTTCTTCTGCAAGCCCGGAACCGACCTTGAGTGGTTCGCATATTGGAAGGATTACTGCCACAAGTTCCTGCTCAATCTCGGTATGAAGAAAGAGAACCTTCGTCTCCGCGATCACGATCCCGAGGAGCTTTGCTTCTATTCCAAGGCAACGACCGACTTTGAGTTCCTCTTCCCGTTCGGATGGGGTGAGCTGTGGGGAATTGCGGACCGTACCGATTATGACCTCGGTCAGCATCAGACTCACAGTGGCAAGGATATGACCTATTTTGATCAGGAGACGGGCGAGCATTACATTCCTTACGTTGTCGAGCCTTCTCTTGGCGCAGACCGCGTTGCTCTTGCATTCCTGGTTGATGCATATGACGAAGAGGTGATCGACGAGGCGAAGAACGACGTTCGTACCGTCCTGCACCTGCATCCCGCTCTCGCTCCCTACAAGGCTGCAATTCTTCCTCTTTCCAAGAAGCTTTCCGAGAAGGCAACCGAGATCTACGAGGAGCTTGCAAAATACTTTATGGTCGATTACGATGAGGCCGGATCGATCGGTAAGAGATACCGCCGTGAGGATGAGATCGGTACTCCTCTTTGCATTACCGTTGACTTTGATACGGTTGGCGATGCAGAGAAGGGCGTTGAGGCTGATAACTGCGTAACGGTTCGTGACCGTGACACGATGGAGCAGGTTCGTATCCCGATCGCAGAGCTGAGATCCTACATCGAGAAGAAGCTCGAATTTTAATACTTGATTGGAATTGCTGCGCGGACCGAGCGCTCAGATACGCCCGATCCGTTGCGGCAATCCTATTTTTGCGCCAAATTAGAAAGACCTTCTTGAAAGGAGGGACAAACGGTTATGACTCAAACGAATGACAGAAATCCAAAGATCTCCGTCATCATTCCCATATATAACGGTGAGGATTTTATCAAGGATTGCCTTGATTCGGTCTGTGATCAAAGTATGCGTGATTTGGAAATCATCGTTGTCAACGACGGTTGCACTGACGATTCTATGAAGATCGTTCGCAGCTATGCCGTAAAGGATCCCCGAATCACTGTTTGCGAGCACGAGCGTAATCTCGGGCTTTTTCAGGCGCGCATTACGGGCGTAAAGGCATCGCATGGCGATTATATTGCGTTTGTGGATGCGGATGATACCGTCAGCTTTGATTGGTTCCGTATGCTTTACAATACGGCGGTCAAAAGCGGAGCCGAGCTGACCATCGGTCAGTTCCTTTGCGATTACGGTAATGATGCCAAGACCTTCTATAACCTTGATCCGCTCAGACAGTCGATCGCGTTGGATGGGGATGAGGTGTTCCGCGCGTTTATTTCGCAGGAGGGAACCTGCTATTCCTGGCATTTGGTTTGGAATAAGCTTTACGCGAGAAGCCTTTGGATGGATGCGTTGGCGGACCTTGAGGCGTTTTCTGCAACACACCCCAGACTTGTGATGTGCGAGGATATTGCTTTTTCAGGCGCTATCTGGTCGCGCGCAAGGAAGGTTAGAAACTTTACGCACGGTGCATTCTATTACTATAACCGCTCCAACCGCAACCAAAGCACGGTTGGCGAATTTGAGCGCGAAAAGACCTTGGATAATATTCAAAGCGTTGTAAGCGCATTCCATCTGCTTGAAATGCAGATGGAGAAATTCGGATTGACGCAGGAATATTACGCACATTTCTATGCATTCAAGCTTTATTATGCGCGTATGTATTTCGGCTTCCTCAAATCCGATGCCCATACCGATAAAAGAAACGATTCCAAAACCATTCGCGAGGCGTTTGAGATTCGCGAGGGGGACAACGTGGTCGACTATTATGACCGATACTATTATTTTTACTCGGTCGAAACCAAGGTCGATCCCGATCTCCTCAAGGATATGGAGAAGGCAAAGAGAAGGATCTGTGCCAAGGAGACAAAGGTGGTCAGCTTCGATGTGTTCGATACGCTGATCCTGCGTCCGTTCTGGATCCCGTCCGACCTGTTCTATCTCCTCAACGATCAGTTCAATCGCCTGTTTGAGACGACCACCTATATCAATTTTGCCGATATTCGTGTCGCGGCTGAGGCGCGTTGCCGTACGCTCGTCAAGGAATCGAACAAAAAATATGATGAAGTTACGCTTGACGAGATCTACGAGGTTCTTGCCAACGAATATTGCTTGGACAAGGAAAAGCTTGCAATTCTCAAGGAGCGTGAGAAGGAGCTGGAAATCCGATTCTGCACGGTCAGAAATATGGGTAAGCAGCTCTATGAGCTTGCTCGTGATCAAGAGAAAACCGTGATCGCAACCTCGGACGTTTACCTGCCGCAGGAGACTGTGGAGGAGATCCTTTCCAAAAACGGATATTCCTTCGACCGCATCTATCTTTCCTCTACGCATCGCGTTGCCAAAGCAACCAAGAGACTTTACAAGCTCATTCGCAGGGAAATGGGGCATACCTCAGGTGCGTTTTTGCACGTTGGAGACAATCGCATCAGCGACGTCGATTATCCCAAGGCGCTCGGTTGGCAAACCGTTTATTTCCCAAAGGCTGTCGATCTCTTCCGTGGAATGGTGTCCGACTGCTACAAGGGAAATGCCTACAAGCGCATTCTCGGTCGCACGGGACAGATGCGTGACGGACTCAATGCGGAAAACAGCTATTTTGGTTACCGTTGCGCAATGGCGTTGGTTGCAAACCGCCTTTGTGACGATCCCTTTGAAGAATTTGCAAGAGATTCGGATTTCAATGCAGATCCTTACTATATCGGTTACTTCTCGCTGGGACAGTATTTGTACGCAGTGACCGATTGGATCGTGGAGCGGATTCGCAAAAAGGATCCTTCTTGCGTGCATTTCGTTGCACGTGACGGCTACCTTCCCATGAAGGCATATGACATCTTCCGCCAATACGATTCCTCGCTTCCGCGCGACAATTATCTCTACGTTTCCCGTAAGGCGTTGGCACTTGCCGACGTTTGTGCGCCGACAGATCTGTATGCGTTTGTAAATAAGATCGTCGTCCCCAATTTCTCTCCGGACAAGCTTGAGAATATGTTTGTCGGCTGCTATAAGGATGGGGCAGAATCGCTTCAACGTGCGCTTGGGATGAAAAAAGAGACGTATTGTGAGAATTTCAGATCCAATACCGCGTTTTTTGAGGCTGTGAATGAACTCTCAAGGCTTTTGGATTTTAAAAAGCTGGATGAAAAGAACCAAAAGCTGCGATCCTATTTCTCCGAGATCATTCATAAAAACGATCTGATGTTTGATATCGGATACAGCGGCAGATGTGAGTCTGTTCTCACGCGCCTGCTCGGATATCCGATCGACAGTCTTTATATTCACGGCAGCTCGCAGATCCTTGATGACCGTAGCCGCTTGGATGGATTTTCCAACGAGACCTTCTACGATTACAAGCCCGCGATCATTGGTGTTGTCCGTGAACACGTCTTTATGTGTCCTGCTCCCTCCACGGTTGGCTATGAGGAGCGAGATGGCAAGCTTGTGCCCGTTTTTGAGGCCTATAAGACCAATCCCGCAAATGAGATCATTACCAACACCGTGCAGAATGCAGCACTTGATTTTGTTCGTGATATGAAGTCGACCTTTGCGGAGTTCCTCCCGATGCTGACCTATCAAAGAGCAGATATGGCATACTCGTTTGAGTATTATTTGCATTACTCCAAGCTTGCCGACCGTAAGCTCTTTGGTTGTGTTCTCTTTGAGGATGACGTTGGATTGGGCGCGCAAAACGTATCCGCTCTCAGCCTTTGGAATCGCGATACAAAGAAATATTCGCTTGAAAAGCTTGGTGATATTGCCGACCTCGAGTTTATTCACAAAAACTCGCAGGATGAGGTGCTTCGCCGTGCCTTTATGGGATATCCAAAGTGGAAGAAGGCACTTTGCTATCTCCTTCTGGATAAGAAGCACTTCCTCAAGCGACTCAAATTCCTGTTTGGAATTCGGGATTGATGCAATGATGAAAGAGGTTTTCCTGCCTGCGTGGGAGAACCTCTTTTTTTCGGTTTTTTCTTACCTTCAGGATGAAAAGAAACTTGACTTTTCTTATATTTTGTAGTATAATAATATATAACTATGTTTGCGTGCGGAATGGAATGAAACACGCACGGAAAGAGGTTGTGAGAAATGAAAGAAAGAGAGGCGCTTTGTCCCACTTGGGACGTGGCAGAGCAAAAACAGTATATTGCCCGTATGCGTGAGGAAAACGAGCGCTATCTGAGCGAGAGCGGAACAAGACGTCGCGTATTTGTTCTCACGTTCGGATGTCAGCAAAATGAGGCGGACAGCGAAAAAATTGCGGGTATGGCAATTGAAATGGGCTATGAGATGACGGCAACGCCCGACGATGCGGATCTGATCATGGTCAATACCTGCGCCATTCGCGAGCATGCAGAGCAAAAGGCGCTCTCCATTATCGGACAGTACAAGCATCTCAAAGCAAAGAATAAGTCGCTTGTCATCGGTGTGTGCGGCTGTATGGTTGTGCAGGAGCACCGCAAAAACGATATTAAGTTCCGTTATCCCTACGTTGATTTTATTTTCGGAACCTCCTCGCTTTACCGTTTTCCGGAGTTGCTTTGCAAAAAGCTGGAAAAAGGGAAGCGACTTTACGAAACCGAGGAAACGAAATTTCCCGTATCCGAGGGATTACCCGTTCATCGAGGACACGATCGCCATGCGTGGGTATCGGTTATGTACGGATGTAACAATTTCTGCTCTTATTGCATTGTACCTTACGTGCGCGGAAGAGAGCGAAGCCGTGAGATGAAGTATATTGTTGAAGAGGTTGCGGGGCTTGTCCGCGACGGTTACCGCGATATTACGCTTCTCGGTCAAAACGTCAACTCATACGGTAAGGATCTGGAGACGGGATACGATTTTGCCGATCTTTTGGCAGAGCTGGATCGAATCGACGGTGATTACCGATTGCGCTTTATGACAAGTCATCCGAAGGATGCAAGTCGAAAGCTGATTGACGTGATGGCGGAATCGAAGCACGTCGCGCATCAGTTTCATCTGCCGATGCAATCGGGAAGCGATGACGTTTTAAGACGGATGAACCGACGCTATGACAGGGAGAAGTATGCTTCGATCGTAAAATATATGCGTGAAAGAATGCCCGACGTGACGATCACCTCGGATATTATCGTGGGATTCCCCGGAGAGACCGAGGAGGATTTCGAGGGAACGCTGGAGATGCTTTCCCGTGTTCGCTTTGATATGCTGTATTCCTTTATCTACTCACCGAGAAAGGGGACGCCTGCCGCCGAAATGGAGGATCAGATTCCAAAATCGGTGCAGAGCGAACGCTTTGCGCGCCTCCTCAAGCTTCAGGAAACCATCGGACTTGAGAAGAACGAGCAGCTCATAGGCAAAACGCTTCGCGTGCTTTGCGATGGGGAAAGCAAGAATAACAAATTACTTTACTCGGGAAGAACCGAGGGCAACAAGATCGCATTTTTTGAGGGCACAGCAGAGGACGTCGGTCATTTTATCGACGTAACGGTTGAAAGAGTAGACCCTTACGCACTATACGGAAAGAAAAAGGAGAACTGAAATGGAAATTTTTGAACTTGCCGCAGAGCTTGGCAGAAAGCTGAAGGATGATGAAAGATTGATTGCTCTTGAAGCAGCAAAGCAGGCATACGAGGAGGATCTTCAGCTGAAAAAATATATGGTGGAGTATGAGGTTCAGCAGAAGGCAATGCAGAATGAGGTGGCAAAGCCCGAGCGCGATCTGCACTTTATCGAGGTCATTCAGAAGCGCATTGATACGCTTTATCAGATGATCGCAGAGCATCCCGCGTTTGTTGAGCTGACACGCGCGCAGGGGGTAGTTAACGAGCTGATGAACTCGGTTAACAATACCATTATGGCACAGATCACGGGCGAGGAAAGCTCGGGCTGCACGCACGATTGCAGAACCTGCGGCGGTTGCCACTGATCATTTTTTGAAAATGCACCGTTGCTTTGGTGTAAAAAAAGAGGTGAATGACGTATGACTCCCATGATGGAGCAATATTTTGAGATCAAAAATCAATATCGAGACTATTTGCTCTTCTACCGCTTGGGTGATTTCTACGAGATGTTCTTTGACGATGCGATTCTGGCATCCCGTGAGCTTGAATTGACCTTGACGGGGCGAGATTGCGGCGAAGCGGAGCGTGCGCCGATGTGCGGTGTACCGTTTCATTCCTCCGAGACCTATATCGGTAAGCTGATCGAAAAGGGCTATAAGGTTGCAATTTGCGAGCAGGTGGAGGATCCCGCGTTGGCAAAGGGCTTGGTGCGGCGCGAGGTTGTTCGCGTTGTAACCCCCGGAACGTTGATTGAAACCAATCTCTTAACCGAGCAAAAAAACAACTATCTTTGCGCAGTTTATATGGGCGAATTTTCCTATGGCGTCTGCTTTGCGGATATTTCCACGGCACAGGTCTATGCAACCTCCTTTGACGGCAACAACATGGATGCGCGCCTCAAAAATGAGCTTGGAACCTATGCACCTCGTGAAATTCTCTGTAATCTCAGCCGTACGCATATGGGAGAGATCGGAGAGTTTATTTCCGAGAGGCTCGAAACGATGCTTGGGGATGCGCAGGCGGCTCGCTTTGCCTCCGATATTGCCCGTGAGCGCGTCAAGGCACAGTTTGGAGAGAGCTTGCGCGCAGAGGTGCTTGAGGACGATGCACTGATCCGTGCGGTCGGTGCGGTGCTCGATTATCTCGTAGAGACCGAAAAAAGCGATATTTCTTATATCAAAACGCTCAATATCTATTCGGACGGACAGTATCTTGAAATGGATATTAACACGCGTCGAAATCTCGAATTGACCGAATCCATGCGCTCCAAGGAAAAGCGCGGGTCGCTTCTTTGGGTGCTGGACAAGACAAAGACGGCGGCGGGCGCGAGAATGCTTCGAAAATGGGTGGAGCATCCGTTGCTCAAGCCCTCCGAGATCGTTCGACGTCAGGGCGCGGTTGGCGAGCTTTGCAACGATTTTATGCTCCGTGAGGAGCTTGGAGAATTGCTCTCGGGTGTCCTTGATCTGGAGCGCCTCGTTACGCGTATCGTTTACGGAAGCGCAAACGGAAAGGATCTGCGTGCGGTCAGCAATACCGCATCGGTCTTGCCCGAGGTCAAGTCTCTTCTTTCCAAGTGCGAGAGCGAGGAGCTTTCCCGTATTTGCAAGGATTTGGATTGCTTGGAGGACGTTTGCGAACGGATTACAAAGGCAATTTGCGAGGAGCCTCCGTTCTCTCTCCGTGAGGGCGGAATCATTGTAGACGGCTACAACGCCGACGTCGATCAGCTCCGTTCGATTATGAGGGACGGTAAAAGCTGGATCGAGCGTGTGGAGGCAGAGGAACGCGAGCGTACGGGAATTCCCAAGCTTCGCATCAGCTACAATAAGGTGTTCGGCTATTATATCGAGGTTACCCGTTCCTATCTGGAGCTGGTTCCCGAAACCTATATCCGTAAGCAGACGCTTGCAAACTGCGAGCGTTACATCACGCAGGAGCTCAAGGATATGGAGGCAACCATTCTCGGTGCGGCAGATAAGATCTGTGCGCTCGAATATGAGCTTTTCCAGGCGGTTCGTGCTTTCGTTGCGGAGCAGAGTGCGCGGATCCAAAAAACTGCGGCGTTGCTTGCAGAGCTTGACGTCTATCTGTCACTTGCAACGGTCGCATCCAAGAATAAATACGTTTGCCCCGAGGTCGATCAGAGTGACGTGATCGAGATCAAGGATGGCAGACATCCTGTTGTAGAGCAGTTCGTCAAGGATACTTATTTTGTGCCCAATGACGTCAAGCTCAACACGACCACCAATCGGTTAATGCTCATCACAGGACCGAATATGGCGGGTAAATCCACGTATATGCGCCAGGTTGCACTGATTACCGTTATGGCACAGATCGGTTCGTTTGTACCTGCCAACGAGGCGCGGATCGGCGTCGTGGACAAGGTGTTCACGCGTGTCGGCGCGTCGGATGATCTTGCTTCGGGACAGTCTACCTTTATGCTTGAGATGAATGAGGTGTCCTACATCCTCAAAAACGCAACCAGAAAGAGTCTTATCATTTATGATGAGGTCGGTCGCGGAACCTCAACCTTTGACGGAATGAGCATTGCACGGGCAATCGTTGAGTATACGAGCAGTCGCAAGATCGGCGCAAAGACGCTGTTTGCAACGCATTATCACGAATTGACCGTTATGGAGGACGAGTTCGAGGGAATCGTCAACTATAATATTGCCGCGAAAAAGCGTGGGGACAGCATTACGTTCCTGCGAAAGATCGTGCGCGGCTCAACCGACGATAGCTACGGTATCGAGGTCGCAAAGCTTGCGGGACTTCCCAATGAGGTCATCAAGCGCGCGAGAGAGGTTCTTGCCTCGGTCGAGGCGACCTCCAAGGCGATCTCTCTCGGCGAGGAGCCCAAGAATGCACCTGCGGATGACGGTATGATCACGCTTGACGACTGTGTCAACGAGCAGGTGATTGCCGAGCTGAAGGCGGTTGATATCAATACACTCTCTCCGTTTGAGTGTATGTCCTTCCTCTTCGATCTGAAGAAGAGACTAAACTGATTACGAAAGGAGAATACGCATGGCAAGGATCAACGTGCTGCCGTTTTCGGTGGCAAACCTGATCGCGGCGGGAGAGGTTGTCGACCGTCCCGCATCGGTGATCAAGGAGCTGATGGAAAACGCGATCGATGCGGGGGCTACACGCCTGACCGTTGAGATCCAGAACGGCGGTGTGACGTTTATGCGTGTGACCGACAACGGTTGCGGTATGAGCGCAGAGGATCTCCCTGTGGCGATCCGTCGGCACGCGACAAGTAAGATCAAGGATGCAACCGATCTGGACGGAATTCTGACGCTCGGCTTCCGCGGTGAGGCACTTGCGGCAATTGCGGCTGTTTCGGATATGCGTATTCTTTCCAAGCCCAAGGATGCGCCGTTTGGAATGATGCTGGAGGCGCACGGGGGAGAGATCGTTTCTCTTGCCGAGCAGGGCTGCTCGGACGGAACCTCCGTGATCGTTGAAAACCTCTTTGCAAACGTTCCCGCAAGGCGAAAATTCCTGAAAAAGGATATTACCGAATCAATGGCGGTTACGGCAAACGTCGAAAAGATCGCGCTCTCCAATCCACAGATCGCAATGCGATTGGTTGTGGATGGGAACGTAAAGCTTGATACGGCAGGAGATGGAAATCTCAAAAATACCATTTACGCGGTATTTGGCAGGGAATTTGCTTCACGTATGATCGAGGTTGAGAGCGAAAACGAGGGAATTTCGGTAAAAGGCTTCATCGGTCGTACCGATAATTTTAAGGCAAATCGCAACTATCAGAATTTTTTTATCAACGGAAGATTCATTAAGAGCAAGACCGCAATGGCGGCGCTTGAGCAGGCATACGTTTCCTATATGCCGCCCGAAAAATTCCCGTGTTGCGTGCTTTATCTTTCCATCAATCCCGCGCGCGTGGACGTCAACGTTCATCCTGCAAAATTGGAGGTCAAATTCTCCAATGAAAAGGCGGTGTTTGAGGCGGTATATTACACCGTTCGAACTGCGCTGGAAAACAATGTCTCCCGTCCCTCCATGCAATTGGATCTCGGCGCGCGCAAGAAAAATCCCTTTGCGGATGTAGGACGTGTGTCCGATGCCAAAGCACCGATCCGTGAGGGAAGACCCGAGTCCCTCCAATCGCGACAGCTTTCCTATGATCTGGAGGCAAAAACACAGCCACAGCCGCAAATGCGGATGACTGCGGAGGATTTTCGAAGACAGTATGCAGAGCCTGTACATCAGAAAACGCCGCCTGCAAGTACAATGCCCGTCACCCCTCCTCCGGCTCCACCCTCTGTGCCCACAAAGCAGATGGAACCGGTTGATAGGGAAGAGGCAAAGCCGATTGCGAGAAATGCATTTCCTCAAATGCCCGCGGAGGCAAAATCCGAGCCGATACCTGCTCCGAGCCCCAAGCCCACTGCAATCGAGCCTGTATCCGAGCCGCAACAATCGGCGCCGTCGATAGAAAAGGCGGTTGCACCTCAAACCGCACCGCTTCCGTCCTATCGCATCGTGGGAGAGGTGTTCCGATCCTATGTGATCGTGGAAACCGAAGAAAAAATGCTGATCATTGATAAACACGCCGCACACGAGCGAATTCTCTTTGAACAGCTCAAGTCAGCGATGCACGAGCAGAAGAGCTGCGCGCAGATGCTGATGCTTCCCGTGGACGTTATGATGACCTCGGGGGAGGTAGAAGCGCTTCGTCAGTATGAAAATGAGCTTGAAAGTATGGGCTTTTCGCTCCGCTTTGCGCGAAACACCGTTTCCGCAGACGCGATTCCCGAGGAAATTTCCCCTGCCGCGGTCCCGGATATGCTCCAAAGTATGGCGGGACGCATTCTGACCGAGACGGGAAATGCAAAGCTTACACGGGATATTCTGTTTGAAAAAGCACTTTATCAAGCCGCTTGCAAGGCGGCGATCAAGGCAGGCAGATCCTATGCCGATGAACACGTTGAGTGGATCGTCAAAAAGCTGATGGAGTGCCCCGACATTACCTTCTGTCCGCATGGCAGACCCGTTGCAATGGAGCTTTCGCACCATGCGCTGGACAGACAATTTGACCGACTTGGATTTTAAGCATCAGAGGCTGCAAACTGTATTTTTGCAGAGCTTTTGAGCGTAAACTGTTATTTTACGAAAGGATTTTACTATGTACGAGCTTTTAAAAAAGGAAGGGCGCGCAAGACGCGGAGTGTTTCACACTGTGCACGGCGATATTCAGACGCCCGTATTTATGAACGTTGGAACCTGTGCCGCAATTAAGGGCGGTGTCAATACGATGGAGCTGAAAACGCTTGGCTGTCAGGTCGAGCTTTCCAATACCTATCACCTCCATCTCCGTCCCGGTGATAAGCTCATCCGAGATATGGGCGGTATCCGCAAATTTATGAATTGGGAGGGCCCCGTTCTTACCGATAGCGGCGGATTCCAGGTCTTTTCGCTTGCAAAGCTTCGCAAGATCACCGAGGAGGGCGTTCGATTTGCTTCTCACATTGACGGTAGCCGTGTGTTTATGGGACCTGAGGAGAGTATGCAGATCCAATCCAATCTCGCATCTACCATTGCAATGGCGTTTGACGAATGCATTGAAAACCCCGCGACGCGCGATTACGTGAAGAACAGTATGGCTCGCACCTACCGTTGGCTCGTTCGTTGCCGTGAGGAAATGGATCGACTCAACGCGGATCCCGAAACCCTCAATCCCAAGCAGATGCTCTTCGGCATCAACCAGGGAGGCGTTTATGATGATCTTCGTGTTGAGCATATGAAGATGATCCGCGAGGTTGAATGCGACGGATTTGCGATCGGCGGACTTTCGGTTGGCGAATCGACCGAGGATATGTACCGTATCATCGACGTGGTTGAGCCTCATATGCCTGCGGAAAAGCCGCGCTATCTGATGGGAGTTGGTACTCCGTGCAATATTCTTGAGGCAGTTCATTACGGAATCGATTTCTTCGATTGTGTTATGCCCACGCGAAACGCTCGCCACGGAAACTTCTTTACCTGGAAGGGAAAGATGAATATCACCAACGAGAAATATGCGCGTGATTCGCGTCCCATCGAGGAGGGCTGTCAGTGTCCTGCATGCCGCAATTACAGCCGCTCTTATATCCGCCATTTGATCCGTGCCAAGGAGGTCGTTGGCTCTCAGCTTGCGGTTGCGCATAATCTTTACTTCTATAACGATCTGATGCAAAAGATCCGTGATGCACTTGACGGCGGTTATTTTGAAAAATTCTATCAGAAATATCGCAACATCCTCGGCGAGAGGCTTGAGGATTGACAAAACAAAAAGGAGCGAAAATCGCTCCTTTTTTTATTTGCTTGCTGATTATTCAGCGATTGCGGTCGTGCCGTAATCAGAGAACTGCCAGGTCATATCGGTGGTAGCAGTAATGCTCTGCTCACCAACCTCGGGAATGGTGTAGGTAGTGGTCTGAGTGAGGTGGCAGGTGAACTTGAGAAGCTTGCCGTCCTCGGTCAGAGAGACCTTACCGTTCTCCATCGTAACGGTTGCAGTTGCGCCGGTGCCGATGGAGGCGTATTCAAGATTTACGGTGACAGCATTCGGATTTTCGTAAACCTTTTCATCCTTGTTGTAAGTAAAGTTGTTAAAATCTGCGAGAACTGCAAGGAAAACCTCCTCGTAGCCCTTCTTCTGCTCTGCAGCTTCCTCTCCCGTATAGACCTTGTTGTGAGCGGCCTCTCCGTCAATCTTCGCATCGAGGTGAACCTTGTCTGCGGTGATCTTGATGATGAGCTCCTGCGTGCTGGTTTCGGTCATTTGCCCGGAGACGTAGGTGACAGGACCGGACTGAGAGAGCGTGTAGTTTTCAAAGTTCGGAGCGGCAAGCATTGCCTTCCATTCATCCTCGTTGACACCCTTGTCACAGGATGCAAGTGTGAATACCGTGCCGAGACAGAGGCAAAGAGCCAGTGCGAGTGAGAGAATCTTTTTCATAATTGTTTCTCCTTATAAATATTTGTGGTTGTTACCACACGTTCAGTATATCACATTTGTAAAAGTTTGTCAATATATTTTAAAAAATGTATGAAGTAATTATGAAAAATGATGAAAACGGAGTTTCGATTGATCGAAACTCCGTTTTCTATCATATTCAGAACATTGCAAGATCGACGTTGTCGAGCGAATCGAAGACGAAATCGGGCTTATCCTTTTCCTCTGCACTGTCAACATCCTCGGGCTGTGTCTCGCCCGAAAGAACGAGAACTGCGGTTACGCCGTGGCGCTTACCGATGGCAATATCGGTATAGAGACGGTCACCAAAGATGCACATTTCGCTGCGGTCAAAGCCCGTGGCTTCACAGATCATATCAACCGTTTCCTTGTAGGGCTTGCCAAAGTAGGTGGGAACCTTACCGGTGGATGCGGTTACAAAAGCCGCGATCGCTCCGCTGTCGGGAATAAATCCTGTCTCGGTGGGGCAGTTGAAATCGGGATGCGTGGAGAGATACTCCGCACCGCCGCGAACCAAACGGCACGCATCGTCAAGCTTCTTGTAGGTCAGGGTGGTGTCAAAGCTCGTAATGACGATGTCAGCCTTTTCTTCGTCACCCGTGAGGAGATCGATGCCTTTTTCGCGGAAGTTATTGACAAGCTCATCCGTGCCAACGAGGTAAACGCTCTTGCCTGCGCGATGACGGCGCAAAAATTCAATGGTAACGTCACCGGAGGTCATAATTTCATCTGCGGTAGGCTCAAAACCGAGTCTGGTCAGCTTTTGCAGGTAAAAATCGGGGGAGTGGGATGCGTTGTTGGTAAAGAAGAGAACCTTCTTGCCGTGTGCGCGGAGATTTTTGATGAAGCGGATGGCGAAGGGGAATACACGATTGCCCAAATAGATCGTGCCGTCCATATCAAAAATATAGAGCTTTTTTTCCTTCAGAACAGAAATTTCAGGATTGTTGAAATTCATAATTTTTCTCCTTTTCAGCAAACACCGAGAGCAAAGCAGATCCAAAGGACAGAATAGCGGTCCTTAAGCTCTTTTGCATAACGGATGGCATTTTGAACGGTTTCCTCACCGTAGAACTTGTAGAATTCCTTCATATCAAGTCCGATGCTCGAAACGTAGGATTCCATTTTTTCCTTGGAGGGAGCCTCGAGAAGGATTGCGCGGATCTCATCCCACTTTGCGGCAAATTGTGCGTTGTCAAGCTTTGCGTAAAGACCAACCTTGTCCTGAAGCTCGATCACACCGTCTGCCGCTGCGGTATAAATGCGGTGAATATCCTGCTCCCATGCGGCGCGGTCAAGCTTGAAGGCGTCAAACGGAGGGTTGATCGCAAGCAGCTTTTCGCGCAGAGCGGCAGTAACCGCTGCGGAGTAGAGGACGTCGATTCCGTGGAGGTAGTAGGGGCGGTTGTCGAGCAGACCTGTGATCTCAAAGAAGTGAGAGAGGTGATGCTCACTGCCGGATGCGGGACGGGAATTGCCAACGTAGCTCATCATAACGCCGACAACGACCAAGCCCTCCATCAGCTTACCGATCGCATCGGGATCGCGTGCGAGCAGAGCGTCTGCCGTGTATTCGGTCTGCTTAACAACGTCCATAACGGTGTTGTAAACCGCATCGCAAAAATACTCGTCGAGGAGCAGATGCGCAAGCTTCCAGTCGTTGAGGCAGGAATATTTACCGACGATGTCACCGTAGCCCGAGCGGATCATATCCACGGGTGCAGTACCAACGATGGTGCTTTCCGCAACGATCGCATAGGGAACGCGCGCGTTGAGCGTAACCTTCATATCGTTGAGGGTCAGCGCGGCACCAACCGATGCGTAACCGTCCATCGAGGGAGCGGTTGCAACAATGACGTAGCGGATCTTATGAATAAAGGAGACGTGCTTGCAAAGATCGTTGATGACACCCGAGCCGATACCGATCAAAAGGTCGGTGTCTGCAGGCATTGCGCTTTCGATTGCGGCAATGGATTTTTCATTGGGAACAACGATCTCCTTGCCAAAGATCATTTTTGCGGCGAGCTTATCGCCAAGCAGAGCCGAAACCTTATCACCGCAGAGGGGATAGGTGTTTTCATCTGCAACCAAAACAATGCGGTTAAAGTCCTTGACGATTTCGGGAATCCGCTCGATCACGCCGTTTCCGATTTCCACGAAGCGAATGTCACAGGTGTGCTCTCTTTTGCAGGGGCAGTTTGAAACGCCCGCAAGCATAGCTTGAATATCCATATAATAAATCTCCTTTTCTGCATTATATTAACAATCTAATAATAACATAAAACTCAAATTTGTCAAGAGTTGGCGTAAAAATCGAAAAATACGCACGCTTTCTAAAAAAATGAGAATAAAAATGCGCAAAATACGCAAAACTGTGCCAAAAAGAGGGAGAACTGTGAAAAGGAATGTGATTTGTGAAAGATCGATTGACTTTCGACTCTTTTTATGATACAATATATGAAAGGTTTTTGTAAATGAAGGAGTTCGGTTATGTATCGCATTCTTTATAATCCGCTTGCCGCGCACGGGCAGGGAAACCGAAAAATCGAGCTTCTCAAGGAGATGCTCAAGGGGCGGGAATGTCTGTATGAGGACATCCGCGAGGTGAATTATACAGCGCTTTGTAAGGAGCTCAAGCCAAACGACCGACTTGTCGTTGCGGGCGGAGACGGAACCCTTAACCGATTTGTCAATGCGATCGGTGACAATCTTTTGGAAAATGAAATTTATTATTTTGCGGCAGGAAGCGGTAATGATTTTTATCACGACGTCTCCAAGGAGCCGAATAAGCTCATTCGGATCAATTCCTACATCAAAGACCTTCCCACCGTTTCTGTCAACGGAACCGAACGCAGGTTTATAAACGGAATCGGGTTTGGAATAGACGGCTACTGCTGTGAGGAGGGCGACCGTATTGCAAGAACCTCGGAGCGGCCTGTTAATTACACGTCAATTGCAATCAAAGGGCTCCTGTTCCGTTATACACCAACCAACGCAAGGATCACCGTGGACGGAAAGACGGTTTGCTTTGATCAGGTATGGCTTGCACCGACGATGAACGGACGCTGTTACGGCGGTGGATTGATGATCACTCCCAAGCAAGACCGCCTTTCAAAGGACCGTATGCTTTCCGTTGCAGTGCTTCACGGATCGGGAAGGATCAGGACGCTCTCTGTTTTCCCAAGCATCTTCAAGGGGGAGCACGTTCGTCACGCAGATATATTTGAGGTTTTTCGCGGTCGCGAAATTACGGTTGAATTCGACCGTCCCACCGCATTGCAGATTGACGGAGAGACTGTACGCGGAGTGCGCACCTATTCGGTTCGTTCCGCAAAATCCGCAATCATTGCCCCTACAACTTAACCGAAAGGATTTGTTTCTATGCTTTACTACCTTTTTTTGATCCTTGCAGTGATCGCCGCACCTACGCTATGCTTTGCAATTCCCGCAATCAGCTTCTGGTGGCTTGTTCCGCTTTTCATCGGAATTTTCGTTGCGCTGAATTTCATCTATTTGGCAGGCATCTTCTTTGCCTCTCTTTGCCTTCCCAAGAAGCAGCCCGAGCACGTCAACCACGCGGGAATGTTTATGATCTATCTGACGATGGATTGGTTGCTCACTCTCTTTGGTGTGAAGATCAAGGTGAAGGGCGAGGAGATTTTGCCGGATGAGCCGATCGTGCTCGTCAGCAATCATCTGTCCGATTTCGATCCGATGGCGGTTCTCGCCGTGCTTCGCAGACATATGATCTTTATTTCCAAGGAATCCAATTTCAAAATTCCGATCGTCGGACGTTTTATCCGTCACACAGGATTTTTAGCGATCGACCGAGAAAATCCGATGCGTGCCATGCGTACGCTCAAGCGCGCGGCTGAATATATGAAGACGGACAAATGCGACGTTGGAATTTACCCCGAGGGGACACGCAGTAAAACGGGTGAGCTTCTCGAATTCAAGGCGGGTGCGTTTCTGCTTGCAAAGCGCGCAGATGCGCCTGTTGTCATTATGACAACCAGGGGAACAGAGAATATTTCCAAAAACTGTCTGCGCCGTCGAACGGTTGTCGAGCTTGATTTTATTGAGGTTTTGGATGCTGAATTTGTGAAAACGCACTCTATGGAAGAGGTCAGTGTTTACGTGCGCGGTAAGATCGCGGCGCATCTTGGAAAGGACTGAGCGTGCGACGCAACCCGAGAGGTGACCTTTGCGTCTATCCGCGTGACGCATCGCAATTGCGTGAGTTTGCGGAGAGAGCGATTCGAAGGGGCTTTTATTCACTTTGCGTTGCTCCGCAAGGAAGAATTTCCACCGAGGAGGTTTTTGCCATCCGTGAGGAGTATGCCGATCGTCTGGACGTCGTAACCGTGCTGGAGAGCCAATTGCCTCGGCAGACGGATTCGATTTTTGATTTTCAGATCGCACAGCTCAACACGCTTGAGGTCGAAGGGAAAACCGTTCCGTTTCCCAAAACGTATGCGGATGCGTATGCTGTAAGCCGTATGTTGGGTGGATATGAATACGAGGTCGTTCGCGTGGCGTACAATGCTTTGACCGAGCTTCCCAAAAGAACGGGATGCGATGCCGTGCGCTTGTTTGATCCCGTCGCGCTCTGGAACACGGAAAAAAGACCGCTATTTAATCCGGAAAGTATGTTTTGTAACAACGCAGAGGAAACTGCTCTAAAAAAGCTTTCTCTTCAAAATACCGTGATTGAGCTTTGTGTGAACGGAAAAGGGAAGGGAGGTCTTCCAATCTCTTATCCGCGTCTTCAAGTGCTTCGACAGATCGCCGAGCGTCAGGGGCGCGTTGCGCTTTCCTCTCGTGCAACCGATCCCGTCGGTCTTGCGGACAGATTTTCCGAGGCGATCCTTCAGCTTCGTGCCTGCGGCTTCGGAAGTATCTATATTCGACAAAAAGACGGATGGAAACAATTGCCGCTTTGAACGCTTTTTGACTTGTCAACTTTACACCGTTTTAGTATAATAAATATAATATTTGTGTCCAAGGAGAAGGAATATGAATTTTTTTGATGAACTCGAAAATTTTGACAAGGAAGTTTACGATGCCTGCTC
>JAZQWH010000069.1:0-7315 GCA_045632205.1 Eubacteriales bacterium | reverse complement strand
TAAAGCGTGCGAAGCTTACGGGAGATGGAAGGAATGCCGTCAAAAAACTGAAGCCCCTCCTCTACCGTCATATCAAGCACCTCAAAAATGTTCTTCCCCTTATAGTGAACGTCGAGCGTATCGCGGTTGTAGCGCTTGCCCTTGCAGACGTCACAGGTGACGTATACGTCGGGCAGGAAGTGCATTTCAATACATTTCACGCCGTCTCCCTCGCACGCCTCGCAGCGTCCGCCCTTGACGTTGAAGGAAAAGCGTCCCGCGGAAAAGCCCTTTGCCTTTGCCTCCTTGGTATGCGCAAAAAGATCACGGATATCGGCAAACAGACCCGTATAGGTTGCGGGATTGGAGCGCGGCGTCCGTCCAATGGGGCTTTGATCGATGGCGATGACCTTATCAAGATGCTCGATCCCCTCCACCGAATCGTGCTTGCCCGCGTAGGTGATGGCACGGTTGAGCTTTTCCGCCAGCACGGGATAGAGGATGCCGTTGACAAGCGAGGATTTTCCCGAGCCGGACACACCCGTGACACAAACAAAGCATCCGAGCGGGATCTCCACGTCCACGTTCCTGAGGTTGTTCTGCCTTGCGCCCTTAACGCGCAAAAAGCTTCCGTTGCCCGCCCGTCTTTGCTCGGGAACGGCGATCCGCGCCCTGCCCGAAAGATATGCGCCCGTGACCGACGCGGGATTTTGCATCACCTCCAAGGGCGTTCCCGCGGCCACGACCTGTCCGCCGTGCACACCCGCACCCGGACCGATGTCAAGCAGATAATCCGCGCTTTCCATCGTTTCCTCATCGTGCTCCACGACGATAACGGTATTTCCAAGGTCACGCAGACGCTTGAGGGTTGCGATCAGCTTGGAATTATCTCTCTGATGCAGACCGATGCTGGGCTCGTCCAGAATATAAAGCACGCCGACGAGCGAGGATCCGATCTGCGTTGCAAGACGGATGCGCTGTGCCTCACCGCCCGAAAGCGAGCCTGCCTTGCGAGAAAGTGTGAGATAGCCGAGTCCTACGCTGACAAGGAAGCCGAGACGCGCGCGGATCTCCTTGAGGATCTCTGCGGCGATCCGCTGCTCGGTCTCACTCAGCTCCAATCGGTTGACAAAATCCAGCTCGCGCTCCACGGACATTGAGCAAAATTCGTGAATGTTCAATCCGCCAACCGTCACGGCAAGCTGCGTGGGTGCCAAGCGCTGACCGTTACAGTCGGGACAGGGCGCGTCCTCCACGAATTGCTGATAGTAATCGTTGTTCATCATCTGCATACGGTTTTGGATCATTGCGACCAATCCGTCAAAGCGCACCTTCTGATGATGCTCCTCGTGACCGAACCAACGGTGAATATCGTAGATCTCTCCGCCCGTTCCGTACATCAGCTTTTGGTACTGATCGTCGGTAAACTGCTCCACGGGCGTGTCCAATCCAAATCCGAAGCGCTCGCCCACTGCGGAAAAGAGCGGCCCGTTCCAGCTCTCCTCCTCCAGCGTCTTAAAGCCGTTGACCTGGATCGCGCCCTCGCGCAGAGAGAGCTTTTTGTTAGGGATAAGGCGGTCGGTGGCGATCCGTTGCAGATCGCCGAGACCCGCGCATCGCGCGCACGCGCCCGCGGGATTATTAAAGGAAAACATACGCGGCTCCAATTCGCCAAAGGAGATCCCGTGCTCCTCGCAGGCATAGCTCTGCGAAAATTCAAGCTCCTTCGCTTCTCCCTCGCGCGGAACGGTCACCACAAGCAGGTGCCCCTCCGCTACGCTGAGCGCGTTCTCCACCGAGTCGGTCAAGCGGGCCTCGATCCCCTCCTTCATCACAAGGCGGTCGACAATGATGTCCACGTTATGCTTTTTGTTCTTGTCAAGCGCGATCTCCTCGGAGAGATCGTAGAGGATCCCATCCACGCGAACGCGCACGTAGCCGCGCTTTTTCGCATCCGCAAACACCTTTTCGTGCATACCCTTCTGCGCGCGCACAACGGGAGCGAGGATCATAAAGCGCTCTCCCTCGGGCATCCTCAGAATGCGGTCGATGATCTGATCGGTAGTCTGCTGACGGATCTCCTTGCCGCAGACGGGACAGTGCGGAACACCGATCCGTGCGTAAAGCAGACGCAGATAATCGTAGATCTCGGTCACGGTTCCCACGGTCGAGCGCGGATTTTTGGAGGTGGTCTTCTGATCGATCGAAATGGACGGAGAAAGTCCCTCGATCGAATCGAGGTCGGGCTTATCCAGTTGTCCCAGAAACATTCTCGCATAGGAGGAAAGCGACTCGACAAAGCGACGGTGCCCCTCCGCGTAGAGCGTATCGAAGGCAAGCGAGGATTTTCCCGAGCCGGAAAGCCCCGTAATCACCACGAGCTGATCTCGCGGAATGGTCACGTCGATATTTTTGAGGTTGTGTACGCGGACCCCGCGCATTTTGATCTCGTTGGACATAAATCGACTCCTTCACAATCAAGCGTTACGCAAATGTCAATCTGCGGCATTTGCTGAAAAAAACGTTATTTTTTACGGCGTGTATGCGTTTTTTGAGGGGCATCGATCTTTCCCTCGCGCAATTTACGGATCTGATCACGCAAAAATGCCGCCTGCTCAAACTCAAGCTTGCGCGCCGCTTCCTTCATTTCGCGCGTCATGATCTCGATCATACGCTCGCGCTCCTCAGCACTCATCTTGCGCGTGCCCTCTCCGTCACGTCGGCGGCGCGTATCCTTTTCCTCGGACACACCGATCTCGATAATATCACGCACACCCTTGACAACGGTTCTCGGAACAATGCCGTGCTCCCTGTTGTAGCTGTCCTGGATCTCACGGCGGCGGTTGGTCTCCAGAATCGCGGCACGCATCGAGCGTGTGATCACGTCGGCGTACATAATGACCTTTCCCTCCGCGTTTCGCGCGGCACGTCCGATGGTCTGGATCAGCGATCGCTCCGCGCGCAAAAATCCTTCCTTGTCCGCGTCGAGGATCGCCACGAGCGAGACCTCCGGAATATCCAAGCCCTCACGAAGGAGGTTGATCCCCACCAGCACGTCAAAAGCGCCCAAGCGAAGGTCACGGATGATCTCCATACGCTCCATCGTCTCCACGTTATGGTGAATATAACGGACACGGATATCGTTATTTTCAAAGTATTCGGTGAGGTCCTCTGCCATCTTTTTGGTCAGCGTTGTGACCAGAACGCGCTCGTTTTTCGCCGCACGCAGACGGATCTCTCCCATCAGGTCGTCAACCTGTCCTTCTATGGGACGAACCTCCACTTCAGGATCTAAAAGACCCGTAGGGCGTATAATCTGCTCCACTGTTTGCTCGGAATGGCTGTTTTCATATTCTCCGGGAGTCGCGCTGACAAACACGACCTGATGGATGCTTTCTTCAAATTCCGTGAAGAAAAGCGGGCGGTTATCGTAGGCGGACGGCAAGCGGAAGCCGTAGTCGACAAGGTTCTTTTTCCGCGCCGTGTCGCCGCCGCTCATCCCGCCGACCTGAGGCACCGTGACGTGCGATTCGTCGATAAACATCACGTAGTCCTCGGGGAAATAATCCAGCAGGGTAAAGGGCGTCGAGCCTGCGGGGCGCCCCGCCAGCACGCGCGAATAGTTCTCTACTCCCGAGCAGAATCCGATCTCGCGGAGCATTTCAAGGTCATATTTGACGCGCTCCTGTATGCGTTGCGCCTCGATCAACTGATTCTGCGATTCAAAAAACGCAACACGCTCACGCATTTCCGCCTCGATCTGCCGCAGTGCAGCCTCTCTCTTCTCGTCCGAAACGGCATAGTGCGTAGCGGGGTAGATCGCCGCGTAGGAAAGCACGCGGATCAATTCTCCCGTCACGATATTGATCTCCGAGATGCGGTCGATCTCATCCCCGAAAAACTCGATCCGAAGCGCGGAATCGTTCATATTTGCGGGAATGACCTCCACCGTATCGCCGTTGACGCGAAAATGGTCGCGCTGCAGGCTCATATCGTTTCGGTTGTAGCTGTTGGCAACCAGCTTGCGGATAAAAATATCCCGACTGATCTGCATTCCCGGGCGCACCGCAAGCACAAGCCCCTGATATTCACTCGGATCACCAAGCGAGTAGATGCAGGAGACCGATGCCACGATAATGACGTCACGGCGTTCAAAAAGCGCACAGGTCGCACTGTGGCGGAGACGGTCGATCTCCTCGTTGATCAGCGCGTCCTTTTCGATATACATATCCTTTCCGGGAATATACGCCTCGGGCTGGTAGTAATCGTAGTAGGAGACAAAATACTCCACCGCCGCGTCGGGAAAGAACTCGCGCATCTCGGAGCAGACCTGCGCCGCAAGCGTTTTGTTCGGCTCCAGGATCAGAACGGGGCGGTTGATGCGCTCAATGACGTTTGCCATCGTAAAGGTCTTGCCCGAGCCCGTCACGCCGAGGAGCGTCTGCATCTTATCTCCGCGCGAAAGCCCCTCTACCAATCGGTCGATCGCCTGCGGCTGGTCTCCCGTGGGGCGATATTCACTTTTCAGCACGAACGGATTCGATTTCATAAGCCCTCCCCAACAACAAAAAATGATCTGCACAGTTCTTTTTATTATACCATTTTCACTGCAAATTGTCAACCGATTTCCGCAAAAACCGAGCTTGAAGCATTTTCCTCCGCGACAGAAAAAAGCAGAACGGCCGATCACTTCCGAAAAGCCCATCTTTTCGGGAAGTTTTTTTGCAAACCTATTGAATTTTTATAATTTGTGTGATATAATACTATAAATTATATCTTGGCTATAACTGCGCCCTTTTCCCGAAAGGATAAAAAATGCCCTCTTTTGTAGAAAAAATAGATGAAATCACGTTGCCGGTGCTTGATATGCGCGGAACCGTTCCCTTCCCCGCTCTGCCCATCAACTTTGAGGTTGAGGGAGAGGATGCGGAGGCGGCGGTCAAAAAGGCTTCGCTCGGCAACGCCTGCCTCTTTCTCGTCGCCTGCACCGGGCCGATCGGTGAATCCGAGGAGGTAACGGAGGATAAGCTTTACCGCGTCGGAACCGTCGTCAAAATCAAGCAGATGCTTCGCTCCCCCGAGGGCGCGATTCGTCTCATTACCGAAGGAATCACGCGTGCAACCGTGATCAAATACCGCAAGAACGATAAGTTTCTTGAGGCAGACCTGCTCTGCAAGCATATCGCGCTCCCCGATCACGGAGGTGTGCGCGGAGAGGCTTGTCTGCGTCTGCTCGTCGAAGCGCTGAAGGATAAGATCCATCTGCTCCCCAAGGGCTCCGAGAGCCTGCTCGATGCGGCTCAGCTTTTTGAGGATCCGGGTGAGCTTTGCGATTTCATTGCCTCCACCGTGCTTCTCCGCGTACCCGACAAGCAAGGAATTCTCGAGTGCTTCGATCCCTATCAGCGCACCGAGAGGCTCCTCCTCACGCTCAAGCAAGAGACCGAGCTGATGGAGCTTGAAGCATCGCTCCGCGAGCGCGTCAACGACCGAATGAATCAGAATCAGCACGACTATTATCTGCGTGAGCAGCTCAAGGTCATTCAGGAGGAGCTGGGAGAGGGCTCCGACGTTGAGGAATTTGCCAAGCGCATCCGCACCTCCAACCTCCCTGCCGAGGTCGAGGTCAAACTCCAAAAGGAAAACGAAAAGCTCGCGAAGATCCCCTACGGCTCCGCCGAGGCAACCGTCATCTCCAATTACATCGACACCTGCCTCGAAATTCCGTGGAACAAGACCACCAAGGACCGCGTTCGCTATTCCACCGTGCAAAAGGTGCTTGACGCCGACCACACGGGGCTTGAAAAGGTTAAGGAACGCATTGTTGAATACATCGCCGCAAAGCAGTTCAGCCCCGAATTGCGCAATCAGATCATCTGTCTCGTAGGCCCTCCCGGTGTGGGTAAGACCTCCATCGCCTCCTCGATCGCAAGAGCGATGAACCGCAAGTACGTGCGCATCTCTCTGGGCGGCGTTCGCGACGAGGCGGACATCCGCGGACACCGAAAGACCTATATCGGCGCAATGCCCGGCCGAATCGTTACCGCACTGACGCAGGCAGGCGTTTCCAATCCGCTCATCCTGCTCGACGAGATCGACAAGCTCACGCGCGATACGCACGGCGATCCCACCTCCGCTCTGCTCGAGGTGCTTGACGGTGAGCAGAACAAGAGCTTCCGCGACCACTTCGTGGAGCTTCCCATCGACCTCTCTCACTGCATGTTCCTGGCGACGGCAAACTCGCTTGAAAGCATTCCGCGTCCGCTTCTCGACAGAATGGAGATCATCGAGCTGGGGATCTACACCAAGCGCGAAAAGATCGCCATTGCAAAAAATCATCTGCTTCCCAAGCAGCTCAAGCGCCACGGCATGAACAAAAAAATGCTTCGCATCACCGATGCGGCACTTGAGGAGATCATCGATTTCTACACCCGCGAGGCAGGTGTGCGTACGCTGGAGCGCAAGCTCGCGGAGCTTTGCCGCAAGGCGGGCAAGCACTTCCTCGAAACGGAAACACAGCACCTTACGATCGATGCAACCGACGTCAAAGCGCACCTCGGCGTGCGCAAGTGCCTCCCCGAGAGCATCGAGGAGTGTGATGAGATCGGCACGGTCAACGGGCTTGCCTACACCGAGCTCGGCGGCACGCTTCTGCGCGTAGAGGTCGCAATTCTTGACGGAACGGGC
Organism: Eubacteriales bacterium; assembly: GCA_045632205.1. Classification (GTDB taxonomy): domain Bacteria; phylum Bacillota; class Clostridia; order Oscillospirales; family CAG-272; genus UMGS1865. The sequence goes on along the minus strand of JAZQWH010000069.1, from coordinate 649 downwards.
AAGATCGAAACGACAGGCTCGCTCGGAGACGTGATGAAGGAATCCGCACAGATCGCTGTCAGCTACGTTCGCTCGATTGCCGCACGCTACGGCATCCCGACCGACTTCTACAAAACCAAGGACGTTCACATTCATTTTCCCGAGGGCGCAACCCCGAAGGACGGCCCCTCTGCAGGCGTCACGATGGTCACCGCGCTTGTCAGCGCACTCACGGGACGTCCCGTTCGACGCGAGATCGCTATGACGGGTGAGGTCAGCCTGCGCGGCAAGGCACTTGCCATCGGCGGACTCAAGGAAAAGACGATGGCGGCTTACACCGCAGGCGTTAAGACCGTCTTTATCCCCTACGATAATCTCCGCGACCTGGAGGAGATCGATCCGATGGCGCGAGACAATATGACCTTCATTCCCTGCAAGCAGGTTGAGGAGATCCTCGCACGCGCGCTGACCGATGCTCCGATCACCGCCGTCACCGCGGAAAAGGAGGGTCAATTCACCGCGCAAGCCGTCTTCATTCCCCCCGTTGCCCCCACCGTCGGTCAGGTACGCGCCTCCGACGCCGATCGCTAAATTACCAGACAAGGAGTACGCTATGCCACTCAATCTCAACCAAGTTCAGCTTCGTATGAGCGCGGGATTGCCCCAACAG
>JAZQWH010000068.1:0-6142 GCA_045632205.1 Eubacteriales bacterium | reverse complement strand
TCGTAATAGCTGTGGTTGGGGTTGCCCGAAGCGGTGGTTCCAAACGCCTCCGCGCGCTCCGTGTAAAGCTCGTACGCCGTCTCTTCGTCTATGTGCGCGTTCGTGTTTGCGAGTCCCTGACTGTTGCGATCGTGACTTCCGAGCGTGTAGAGGAGCTTGAGTCCCTCGCCCGTCTTGGTGTAGCCCTCCATCGCGCGAAAGAAATCCTTGATCTCCTGATTGATGGCATTCTGCTTGACGACGTTGTAGCTGTTGATGACGTCGCCGCCGATGAGAACAAGATCGGTCTCCAATTCCTCTGCGAGGTAGTTGATGAGAGCCGGAGAATACTGCGCGTTGGAAAGCCAATGCACGTCGGAGAGGAAGAAGAATTCCGCGAGCGTGTTGTCGCTCGCCGCTCTCGTCGCCTCAATGCGATCGATCCCCTCCTCCAATTCGTTCTCCCAATACTCTCCGATCGGTTGCGCACCGGTCGTCTTCTTCGGCTCGAGAACGATGGAAATTTCCTTTGCGTAGTCGTTGGTCAACGTGAAGGGATCGGAGCCGTGCTGATACCACTTGATGACCGCCACGACGTAAATATCCTTGCTCGCCGTGATCGTTTCCGACCATTTTCCCGAAACGATGCGGTAATCCTTGGTAATATCGCCCGTTTCACTGCCCTCGATCTTCTCTACCGTTACGAATCCGCCGGCAAGAGTGCAATCTCCCGCCTTAACGTCGCGGTCGGTGCAGTTTCCGGGATTGTAGGGACAAACGGTCTGCGGCAGATAGATGCGGAGCGTTTCGCCCTTGCGAAGCAGATACGGCGTTTTGAAGGAAATACGCGTTCTGTCGCTCGCATCGGTCCATTTGGTAAGCTTGCCGTCAAATCCGCCCTGACGCCAATCGGACGAGAGATCGTCCATCACGGGCGTGCCGCGATTGTTGCCAAAGCAGACCTCGTAATATGCCTTATAGGTCTCGCTCTCGTTTGCCGTAAGTGTGACCGTCTTGCTCTCGCTGAGCTTGACGCCCTTGGAATTCTCCCAATGCGTAAAGCGATAACCGTTGGAGGGCGTTGCCGCCTTGAGGGTGACCTCGCTTCCCTTGTCGAAGACCGCCCACGATTTTCCGTCCGCGAGCCGACCGTTGACCAGTGCCACAAGCACCTCGTCCTCCTCAACGGGCACGTCCGAAGGGACGTCCTCCAGCGGAGGCTCGGTGGTAGGAGGCTCCGTGGTAGGAGGTGTTGTAGTGGGAGGCGTGGTGGGCACGTCACCCGTAGTGGTCTCCCCCTCTGTGGTCGTCCTTGGCTTTCCTGCACTGATCTGACAAGCAGAAAGGAAAAGCACGCAGGACAAAAGCATTGCGACCAACAAAAGAAGCATCTCAAATTTGACCGATTTCATTATCGTAAAACCCTCCTTCAAAGGTAAAACGGTGTACTGATTTAAAATCATTATATCATTTCCCCCTTGATTTGAAAATAGGCGATTTTGCTCTTCTTATGGATTATAGTGCTATTATCGGGGGGATTTTGAAAAAAATGCGGGAACCGCAAGCAAAGCGTTGCAGTCCCCACACAGAAATTTTATTTGTATTTTTTTGCCAACTCGAAGATCACACCAAAGGGAAGATAGAGGATTCCGAGAAGGCATCCGCATCCAACCTGCTTGTCGAAGTAGCCATATTTTCTTCGTCTTGCCATTTCGCGCCTCCTTATTCTCCCCAACGGCTCATCGGAACGACCTCATAGCGACGCGCGCCGAGCCCTTCGTCATCCGTTGCAAGATGGCAGGCAACCGCCATACGCAAGCGATCTCTTCCCTCTACACGGACAAAAAGATGCGTCAATCCGCTCTCTCCAACCGTCTCCGCCTCAAATCTCGCGGGTGCGCCGATGCCGCAAAGACGGCAAACAAGCGTTTTTTCGTTCAAGGTCAGCCTTGCAACGCGTCCGCTTCGGTTCAATTCCACCTCTGCGGGGGTGTAAGCGTGCCAGATCGCAACGCCTGCCTCCGAAAGCACTGCCTCATCCTGAATGACGGCAACCTGACGGTCATCGGTCAGCATGACACCGCGCCTTGCACGCACAAGCTTATCGTTGGTCTCACGCATATCCACGATCGCATACACGCGCTCCTCGGAGGAGCGCATCTCCACGACGGGAGCCGACGCTGCGGGATTCTGATCGGGGATCGCCTCGTCGGTCGGATCGATCACAAGCGTATTCTGCCCCTCCGCGCGACGGCGCAGAAGCATCGGGATCGCCTCGTTCCCTCCCGTTTCGGCAAAGAAGCGTTCGCCCGCGCATTCAAGGATAAAGCTACCTGCGTCAAGATCGCCCTCGCGATCGTTGTTCCTGCCTCCGTGGAGGCAGAGTGTCATTCCCTCTCCGCTCCAATCGGCACGCATCACGGCAAGCCCCGCGCGACGGTAGACCGCATCCAACGGAAGCTCAAAGGTCGCGCTGTCGTCCACGGGCGTGTAGAAGAGGATATCGAAGGGCGTGACCGTCTTTTTCTTCGCGATCAGCTCACGCTGACGAAGCCACGCATAGACGGGATCGCCCGTTTTTTGCGTAAAATAGGAGAGAATGGAGGTGTCGAGCGCCCTTGCCGCACAGTTGCCGTAATTCCAAGCGCCGTTTGCGGTCTCGGCATAGGTCGAAAGCATCGCGCCTGCAAGGAATCCGGGCATCGATGCAAAGCCGTAATCGCTGTCGCACGCGGTCTCAAGCATACGGACGGTAAGAGCCGCCCCCGTGATCGCGCTCTCCCACGCACACATTCCCTCGGCATAGCCACCGTCGGGTGCAAAATTCTCCATCAGAGGCTCCAGGTTGCGAAGCACGGAGCGCAGGATCTTGAGAGCGGTTTCGGGATAAACGTCCGCCAAAGCGAGCGCAGATGCCAAAAAGCCTGCGTTGATGCTCGCACTCTGCGCGCTTCCCACGTCCCACATAATGCCCTTTCCCGCATACGCCAGAGCCGCGGGACGAAGCGCATTTCGCAGAACGGCACGCTCGATGACGGCTTTTCTCGCTTCGCTCCACATATGGTGGCACCAATCGTACGCCACGGACATTCCAAGCGCCACGCCTGCCACGGTCGGCATCGAGTCGCTCCTCCAATCGGAAAGAGCCGCGATTGCCTCCGCAAGAATTGCGGTCTGCTCGCAATATTGCTTGTCCCCCGTCACGCGATAGAGCATCGCAAGAGAGATCAACCGCTTGGAAGCACGGTTGAGCGCATCGGTCAATGCCTTTTCGTCATCGGTCGGAAATTCGATCTCCTCCGCCTCACGGCAGACTGCCTTGAGGGCATCCACGCGCGCACGCAGAGCAGGATCGCTCTTGGCAAGCTTGCGCAGACTCATCAATTCATCGTAGGTTGCAAGCAACCGACCTCTACCGGGACTCTTGATCTTCTTGTGAAGATCGGCAACGATCTCCTCACCCGTAGGACGGTAGAAGGTCAGATCCGCAACCAACTGACGGATGCGCCCCGCATCAAGGGTACGGTCAAAAATATTTTTGCGGTTGGAGAGGACGATCAAGCCCGTCGGATCGGTAAAGATCTGTCTCCAACGGAAGAAGTCGCGAACAAATTCCGCAGGGAAAAAGAGCACGCCGTCACGCTCTGTGGGAGCAAACGGAATGGACTGACGGACGCCGTCCACCTGCATCATTGCAATGCGAGCCTCAAACGCGTATTTCTTTCTGCGGTAGGTAAAGGAGAGCGTGTGCGCCTTGTTATCCGCGACCGCCGTATGTGCCATCACGGTTGCGATCGCGCCCATCGGGATCCAAAGCACGCCGCGCTCCTCAAAGGGACAGACGTGCGCACCGTCAAAGGAAAGGGAGACGCGACGTCGGTTGACAATGGCATATTCTCCACCCTTGGCAAGCACCGCTGCGCCCTTCAACTCAGCCATCGTCTCGTAAAGGGGTGCCGCCATCAGACGGTTGACGTAGAGCGTATCGAGATAAAGCACGGTATCCTCGCGGTTGGACTGTCCGCCGCTCACACAATCGAAATCGATGCTGCGGATGCGATCCCAGCCGAGCGGAGAACGACGTGCGCGAACGAACGGAAGCTCAATGCGATAGTCGTTCCAGCCGTCGTGCGAAATGGGAAGCGTGATCTCATATCCGCTTGACGCATCTCCCCCCTCACTGCTGTCAAAGAAAAGCGAGAAGGAGCCACCCGCACCGTTGACCGCAAACAAAGAGAAGGTCAGGTAGCGGTAGGCGGAAAGATCAGAATTCGGAAGAGAGAGAGAGATCCGTTCGCGATCGGCAAAACGCCACGCACCGCTGACGCGCGCCGATTTTTTGTGGATTTCATCGGGCGTCATCCCTGCATCGATCAGACGCTCGCGCGCATTCATATCAAACAGGCGCAGTCGCTCGTCCGCCGCGGAATTCTCAACACAGATCTTGAGATTTTTCTTCATAAAATGCTCCTTTCAAAAAGGGGAGTGATCTGCATTCAGTATATCATAAAAAAACGGCAAAGTCAATTGCAACCGCCTGTTTTCGGTCAGTTTTTTCTCCTTCCATGCGCTATTTTTTGCCGTAACGCAGAAATCGAGTTGACAAAAAACAGCGCTTGATGTATAATATTCCTGCAAAGGGATCATCTCTGTATTCAATCAAACGAAAGGACCCATCTCTTATGAAGCTTTGGAATCAAACCATCCCCTATTTTAATGCCGAGGCTGACACGCCCGACGCGCTTGATCTTTATCTCCTCGAAACCGAGGAAGCACGCCCCTGCGTGGTCATCTTCCCCGGCGGCGCATACAAGGGACGCGCTTCCCACGAGGGCATTAACATCGCCCAATTTTTCAATACGCGCGGAATGCACGCGGTCGTTTGCCAATACCGCGTCACGCCCAATTACCATCCCGCTCCCCTCTCGGACGCTCAGCGTGCAGTTCGCACTGTTCGCGCAAACGCGGCGGAATGGAGGGTCGATCCCAATCGCATCGTCACCTGCGGCTTCTCCGCGGGCGGGCATCTCTGTGCCTCCAATCTCCTCCTCCCCAACGCTTATGAGCCAACCGATGCGATCGACGAGCTGGATTGCCACCCCAACGGCGCCATTCTCTGCTATCCCGTCATCTCGGTCAGTGAGGGCATCGGACACGTCGGAAGCGGAAAAAACCTTTTGGGCGATCGCTATGAGGAGGACAAGGAAAAGTTCTGCCTCACGCAGTACATCACCGACAAAACGCCTCCCGTTTTTCTCTGGCATACCTCGGAGGACAGCGGTGTCAACGTCAAAAATTCTCTGACCTTTGGCGAGGGACTGCGCGACCATCAGATTCCGTTCGAGCTGCACGTGTTCCCGAAGGGCAGGCACGGCCTTGGAATTCCGTCAGAGGAAACGCATCCAGACGTGCACAAATGGGCAGATCTCGCCGCCGATTGGATCGAGCGAAACATTTAAGCAGACAGGGGGAGCAGCAGAAGCCGTTCTCCCTTCTTTTTTCCGAAAAAACGAAAAAAACTTTTCAAAAGCACTTGCAATCGAATCAATCTTATGATATAATAGATGCGTTGTGACGTAAGCCGCAAAAAACGGGATTTTCAAACGGAGAAGTACTCAAGTGGGGACGTTTGCGAGCGCAAATATTGCATCCCCCCGAAGTGCTTTTCAAACAATTTCATAATTTATTACGGAGAAGTACTCAAGTGGTCGAAGAGGCGTGACTCGAAATCTCGTAGGGCGTTAACGCGTCGCGTGGGTTCAAATCCCACCTTCTCCGCCAAAATAAAAGAGGTATTACCGCAAGGTGATACCTCTTTTGTTTTGCCGTAAAAGTGCATTGATGAAGAGCCCCGCGAATTGCCGAAGGCAATTACGCTATAGCGTGCGCAAGAAATGCAAAGGATCAATCGCCAAACCGAGCGCACGCTTGGGTTCGTAAATCCCACCTTCTCCGCCAGAAAAAAGCACACATTTGTCTACCGGACAATGTGTGCTTTTTTCAACGAAATAAATCCCTTGCGGGATTTGTGAAATGCACTGCGTGCGTGAAATACGCTCCGCGTGTGAAATGCGCTGCGGCGCGTTAGGGGATTTATTTCATTTCACATTGCGACGAAGGAAGCAATATTTCACAATTCACGAAGTGAATTATTTCACATTCG
>JAZQWH010000067.1:0-3106 GCA_045632205.1 Eubacteriales bacterium | reverse complement strand
GGAGCGCGTGTCGGGGCGCGATTCGTGGTACGCGGAGATGGTGATCGAGGACGTGCTCCACGATCTTTGCGCGCAATACGGGATGAGTCGGAGCGCGGCAACGGGGCTTTTGTGGTCGGGCGGCTTGCGCATCGACACCGCTGTGGATCAAGGACTCCAGAAAACGGTTGAGGAATATTATCGCACGCAGATCAAAACGCCTGTCAATGACAAGGGCGAGCGGGCAGAGTCCGCGCTCATCCTCATTGATCCGCACACGGGCGACGTGCTGGGCGTTGCGGGGGCGGTCGGGGAAAAGCGAGGCAACCGCGTGCAGAATTACGCCACACAGACGCGCCGTCCTCCCGGCTCGACGATCAAGCCCATCACGGTCTTTGCGCAGGCACTGGAAAAGGGGCTGATCACCTGGTCGAGCGTGTACGATGACGTGCCGACAGACTTTGGAGAGCGCCTTTGGCCGCACAACGCAAGCAACAGTTACCGAGGACTAACCGACATATCCTACGCAGTCGCGGAGTCTACGAATACCGTGGCGGTGCGCGTGCTGGAGGAGGTCGGTTTGCGGGAGTCCTTTGAGACGGCAAGGATGAAATATCGGCTTGGAGGGCTTCACGAGGCGAACGGAATGACCGATTGTGACCGCGCCGCGTTGGCACTCGGTCAGCTTCACTACGGAGTCACCTTACGAGAGTTAGCAACGGCTTACACTCCGTTTGCGGATCGCGGGATCTATCATCCCTACCGCTCCTATTACCGCGTGCTTGACCGCGAGGGGCGTGTCCTGCTTTCCAATGCCGATGCGGGCGAGGTGGTGTTTTCCGCCGAGAATGCCGCCGTGATGACCAAGCTTTTGCAGGGCGTGGTCGAGGAGGGCACGGCGTCCTCGATCACGCTCCGCTCGCGCGTGGAATGCGCGGGAAAAACGGGCACGACGGGGCAGGTCAACGATCGTTGGTTCGTGGGCTACACGCCCACGCTCATCTGCGGCGTCTGGTGCGGCTTTGCCTATCCCGAGCCGATGGCGGGAAAAAATATCTGCCTCAAGGTCTGGGACGACGTGATGACGGCGGCGACGCGCGGAGAGGGGAGGCGGCAGTTTGAGGTTCCGTCCTCTCTCGTGCGCGTGAGCTACTGCGTCGATTCGGGTCTGCTCCCCTCGGAGGCGTGCGCCTGCGATGCGCGCGGCGGCCGCGTGGCGGAGGGGTGGTTCGTGCGTGGCACCGAGCCGCGGGAGATCTGCGACCGACACGTCATCGTGGAATACGACGTCAAGTCGGGCGGTGTTTCGCACGGGTACTGCCCCGCAGAGGACTGTCGGCGCGTTTCTCTTGTGCGCTATTCGCGGAAGCTGCCCGTGGAGATCAAGGTTTTGGACGCGGACTATCTTTACGGCGGCGATCCGCTTGCTCTTCCGCCCAACGCCGATCCGAGTCAGTCCTATTTCGGCGCGGCGGAGGGGAACGGTCTGCCGTCCTCCTCGCGTCCCTTTCATCGCTCCTGTCCTGCGCACCGCGAGCCGGTTTCTGCCGAGCCTGCGGAGGGAGACGCGTGGTGGCGACGGTATTTTTTCGCCTCGGAGCGATCCAAAAAAGAATAATCGCGCGCGGCACCTCATAGAATTTCTCAGTAAGAGGTGCGAAAACAGCACCTCGGTTGGGAGGTGCTGTTTTTGTATAAGAAGCGTTACGGACGAATGACGGTGAGCGCGTGGCTCAACTCGGAGCTGGAGCAGACCAGCCCTGTGCTGATGCTCTTTTCGGGGCTTTTGGTGCTTGTGATCGGCTGGATGGTGCGCTTTGGGATCGGTGCGCCGCATCGGATGCTTTTGGAGCTTGGAGTGGGGGAGATTGTTCCGCCCGTGTGGCTTCTCGCGCTTCTTTGGTCGGCTGAGCTGTTTGTCATCGGGTGCGCGGCGGGCTTCGTCCTCGGCTACCGCGAGCGCGCCTGCCGAGGGGAAAAATATAAAGGATGTATGCTCTTCATCCTGCTCGTCCTGCTCGAAATGCTCTGGTATCCCGTCTTTTTCTCGCTCGGCTTGGTCTTTCTCAGCGTCCTGATCTCGATCCTCATCCTCTGCCTCTCCGTCGCCGTCACCGCCTGCTTCTATCGCGTTTCAAAATTCGCAGGTATGCTCCTCCTCCTCCATTCCGTCTGGCTCGCCTATATGCTCATCCTTAATTTCTTCGTCTTGTTCTATTAAGGGGATAGGTGAGAGAGGGATGATGCGAGGGGAGAGGGTATTTTTCTCCTTAAGAAAAATACCCTCTCCCCCGCAAAAAACATAATTTATAACAAAACTTCCTTGTTCGTGCCGTAGAAGACGTCGGGGCGATTGGAGAGCATTTGGCAGAACTCCTCAAACTGCGCCCAATCGTCGTTGATGTCGAACTCGTAGGCGTGACCCCAGATATAGAAGATCTGAGGGCGATCGGTCTCGATGGCGAGGAACTCCTCGACGAGGCGGAACATACAGTCCATCTCTTTATGGTGATAGACGGTGGGCTGGAACTGCAGGAGGTGATTTTGCAGCTCGAAGGAGTGGTTTGAATCGGTGGTACGCGCGTATCGGACGCCCGTATGACGGCGGAGAAGCTCGGCGATACGCGGCGAATGGTTGACGCCGCCGCCGGGGTAGGCGAAGCCGACAACCTCGTAGCCTGCAAGCTCGGAGAGCCTGAGGCGATCCTGTTCGACCTGACGGACGATCTCCGCGTCGTCGGTGAGCTTGGTGAGGGTGGGGTGCGTGAGCGTGTGCGCGGCGATCTCGTGGCCTGCGTAAACGTGCCTAAGATCAGCGGCGGCGACCTTGGTATGATTGACGTCGACGCCCTCGCGGATGAGGTGACCCTCAAGACCGAGCCTTTCGGAGTTGAGATTAAAGGTTGCGCGGAGGTTGTACTTGTTGAACAGCTCGATGAGGCGGATGTCCTGCGTCACGCCGTCGTCGTAGCTGAAGGTGATCGCATTTTTCTTGCCGTTCCACATCATATTCGGTTACTCCTTGCAGACGGATTTGATGACCTCGACCGCCTCACGGACAAGCTCCATGGGGATGTTGAGGGCAGGGAGGAGGCGCACCTTGTCCTTTGCCGTGAGGCAGAGCACA
>JAZQWH010000066.1:0-4752 GCA_045632205.1 Eubacteriales bacterium | reverse complement strand
CCGCAGCGAGAAGCGGTACCTAAACGCTCGCGGGAGCTATTGTTAGGAACTGTTAGAAAACAAAAAAGTCTGTTTCACCGACTAACGACAGTGGAGCAGACTAACAAATTTTATTTTCCCCAAAAACCTTTTAAAGGTTTTTGAAAGGGTTTTAGGGAAAACTTTTCCTTAAAAAGTTTTCCCTAATAAGCCAAAGGCAAAGTAACATCGGTGAGTTTTCAGGGTTGGTGGTCCCTGAAAACTGCATTACTGAAAAACTGTTCGAAAACAAAAAAAGTCCGCACCCCTGACGAACGTCAGAGGCACAGACTGACAGATCAAATAAATCCCAAAAACTTTTTTAAAGTTTTTGAGGGGGTTTTAGGGGGAACTTTTCTCAAAAAGTTCCCCCTAATAAAACAATTAAAACAATCCCCAACAAAAAATTTACTCCAAATTTGCGTGACGTGCGCGCATTTCGGCAGCATCGACGCCAAGCGTCTCTATCACCGCATCGCCAAAAAGCAGGATCGACTGCTCGAACAGTGTCCCCATCACGCCGCCTGCTCCCGTCTCGTTCTTGGTGGGGGCGGAAAAGCGGATCGAGTAGTCCGCAAGCGCGGTCAGCGAGGTGCGCTCCTTTGCCGTAAGCGCAAAAACCGTAGCTCCGACCGCTCTCGCCACCTCTGCCGCGCGGACAACGCCTGCCGTCTCCCCCGATGCGGAGGCAACCAAAAGCAGATCCCCTGCCCCGATCGCGGGCGTGGTCACGTCTCCCACCGCATACACGGTATAGCCCGCCTGCGCGAGCCGCATTGCAAACGCGCGGATCATCAAGCCCGACCGTCCCGCGCCCTGCACGAACACACGCCTGTGCGCGTAAAGTGCCTCGGTCATCCGTTGCGCGGAATCCTCGGGGAGCTTTTCCAGCGTCGCGCTCAACGCCTCAAATTCAATTTTCATCCTCTCGCCTCCTCAAGTCCGAAATTTCTGTGATCCACAGCCGCGGCATCGCCCGAAAAGAGCGCATAATAGAGCCAAAGAACGCTGTAACGGTTCTTGAGATCCTTGCCGTAGAGCATTGCGTGGCGGATCTTCTCCCATCCGTAGGTCTCCTCGCATTCCCCAAAGCGCAAGCCGACCGCCTCCATCATCCGCTTACATTCGGCGGCGGAGGGGCATTTGGAAAGGATCTGCAGGATCTCCTCCCATTTTTCGGTGTAGACGGGACGCAGATCGCGCTCATAGCTCCCCGCCTCGCGCTGGAGCGCCGCGACCTCACTCGCCACGTCGGCATAGATCCGCTCCCACGCCTCCGCACGCGCCTCTGCCGATTCCTCGCAGAACACGGGTACCCGCAGACGGCGGATCTGCTCTCGCATTCCCGCGGTGAGGATGGTATTGTAGGCAACGTCGGTGCCGTGAGAAAGATGCTTTTGGTGCTTGACGAGTCCAACGATCTCAAAGAAATGCGAAAGATGATGCTCGCTTCCCGAGCCGGGACGTGTGGTCTCCACCAGCGTCAGCGTCATCCCGATCAGCACCAGCGCACGCATCAGCCGCTCGATCGCCGCATCCTCGCGCGCCACGATCCCGTCGACCGAATCGCGGATCTCATCGGTGGTATTCATAACCAGCTCGTAGATCGGCTTGCAGAAATGCTCCCCGCAGACAAGATGCGCCAGCTCCCAATCGCAGAGCGAGCTGTATTTTCCGATAATGTCGCCGTAGCCAGAGCGGATCATATGCATCGGCGCGTTTTTGAGAATTTCGGTATCACCGATGATCAGATCGGGGGCGTGCGTGGTATCGGTCACCTTCATCCCATTAAGGATCATCGCCGCGCCCGAGGAGGCATAGCCGTCCATCGACGGGGCGGTGGCAAGAATGCCGCTCTTGATGCCGCGGTAGAAGGAAACGTATTTGCAGAGATCGTTGATGACGCCCGAGCCGATGCCGAGGATCAGATCGGTCTTGTCGGTCAGGTGTGCGCGGATCTGCGCGATCGCCGCCTCGTCGGGCACGAGCGGATCGGTGCCCTCAAACAGACACACGCCCGCAAGCTTGCCGCCCAGCAGCTCCTCCACGCGCGCACCGCAAAGCGGATAGGTATTGCCGTCCGCCACGAGCAGAACGTGCGCATACCGCTCCGTTGCCTGCGGCAGGCTCTCCAAAGCGCCCCGTCCGATCTCAACCGTCGTAATGTCGCAGCGGTGCGTTTTGCCGCAAGCGCAGTGTATATCGTGATTCAGCCATTCCAAAATTCCCATAAGCTCCTCCTTTTTACTTGATTGACTTCATTGTATCAAAATGATCTTTTGTTGTCAAGCAGATAAAAAACTCTTGACAATCGATCACAAACGCGCTATAATGAAATCCAATTCAATCACATTTGATCAAGGAGGAGCGAGATGCTTCAATTACAGAGACAAAACGATCTGATGGAATTGCTCAAAAAGGAAAAGAATCTGACCGTCAAGGAGCTTTGCGCGCGCCTCTATTGCAGTCCCGCAACCGTGCGGCGCGACCTTGCCGAATTGGAGGCGCAGGGCGTGATCCGAAGAAGCTTTGGCGGAGCGGTGCTGAACGAAAGCTTTTTCGATCAACAGCCGCTCGCACTCCGCGGAATCCGCAACACCGAGAAAAAGCAACGCATTGCCGCGCACGCCGCAACGCTTTTGCAGGGGGGCGAAACGGTCTTTATCGATGCCTCCTCCACGTCCTATTTTCTCGCGCCCTATCTCAAGGAGATCCCCGAGGTGACGGTCATCACCAACAATCCGCACCTCAACATCGTGCTTTCAGAGCTGCGCATCCGCAACTATTGCACGGGCGGAAAAATGCTGGACAGCTCGGTTGCCCTTGTGGGGAGCGAGGCGGAGCGATTTGTGTCGGGCATCCGCGCCGACGTCTTTTTCTTCTCCGCGCGCGGCTACGCAAACGGCACCGTGACCGATTCCTCCAAGGAGGAGCGCGACATCAAAATTGCAATGCTCGCACACTCCTCCCGTCATATTTTCCTTTGCGACTCCACCAAATTCGGCACCACCTACCCCTACGTGGTGACCGACGATGGCGCCATCGATCAAATTCTTTCGGAATGACGGAATAAAACACAAAAATAACACGAGTGATGCTCGTGTTATTTTTTTATCCAAAAAATGCCGTTTTGTTTTTTTCTTTCCCCCGTATGTCACGGCACGCTTCGGTTACACTATTTTTTGCGTTCGTTTTTCATTTTATTCAAATCTGCAACTCCCTCCTTTTTGCTCCCGTGGGCATAATTGTTACTTATAAAGTCCCCCAAACTGCACAGAATGAATAGCAGCAAACATTCGGTCGGTTGCCGCTCCTCTTTGCTTCTCGTGCGCCGAAGAACAAGCAACGTTTGCCCTTTTTTTCAAACGATCGGGTATCTCACCGATGCCCTTCCAATTACAGAAAGGATCTCTATTCATCATGAAAAAACGTGTTCTGAAGCTGATGTGCTGCGTTTTGCTGATGTCTGCCGTGATGCTTTCCTACGCCGCGGCAGGAGTGGGACTGTGTACCTCACCGCAAAAGGAGAACAGCCCCTTGCACACAGAAGCGATCCAAACGATGGCCGAATCGGTCGTTCCAACCGCCCTCTCTCTCTCCCCCTCCCCCGTCCGTGTCCGATCCACAGCCGACACACGGCAAGCGCTTTCCCGAGAGGAATTACACGCGCTCCGTCTCGCCCCCGGCGGAATGCCCTTCGGCGTAAAATTTCTGACCGAGGGGGTCTCGATCGTTGGCTTTGGCGACGTGGAGACCGACGGAAAAGCGATCAATCCCGCGGGAGCGGCAGGTCTGCGTGAGCGCGACGTCATCGTCGGCATCAACGGCACTCCCATCGCAGGCGCATCCCACCTCACCGAGGCGATCGAAAAATGCGACGGAAAGCCCATCCGACTCACCTGCAAGCGCGCGGGGCGCGAATTCTCGGTCGATCTCCTCCCCGTCTATTCCAAGGAGGAATCGCGCTACAAAACGGGGATCTGGGTGCGAGACAACGGCGCGGGGATCGGCACCGTGACCTTCATCCTGCCCGAAAACGGAATGTTTGCAGGGCTTGGGCACGGCATTTGTGACGCGGATACGGGCGAGCCCATTGCGATGCGGCGCGGAACGGTCTCCGACGTGACCATCTCCTCGGTGGTGCGCGGTGCCGCGGGCAAGCCGGGAGAGCTGAAGGGCTATTTCAACGCGACCAAGACAGGCTCGCTCATCGGAAACACGCCCTGCGGTGTTTGGGGTGTCTTTTCCAAGCTCCCCTCGGGTGTGGGAGAGACGATGGAGCTTGGCTTGCGCGACGAGATCCGCGAGGGGGACGCCTATATCCTCTCCACGCTCGACAACAATCAGATCTGCCGCTATCACGTCAGGCTCTCCAATATCAACCGCGAGGCGCAGGCATCCAAGTGCTTTACGGTCACGGTCACCGATCCCGCGCTGATCGCCGCATCGGGTGGGATCGTGCAGGGAATGAGCGGCAGCCCAATCATTCAGGACGGCAAGCTCGTCGGCGCGGTCACCCACGTTCTCATCAACGATCCGACCACGGGGTATGGGATTTTCATTGAAAATATGCTAAATGCGGCAAATATGCCCATGGCGAAGGCGTCGTAAAAATAAAAGGCAATATCATTCCATAGCGGTTTGATATTGCCTTTGATATTTAAGTCAATCTTTATTACATTCCACAATATTTATACTATCCTTTTGGGGAGCAAAAATATGTGTTTCGCCAAG
>JAZQWH010000065.1:0-15800 GCA_045632205.1 Eubacteriales bacterium | reverse complement strand
GAGATTTAACAGGTAGTCGGTTGAGGTGTGGTAGTATTTTGCAAGAGCTACCAACAAATCAAGCGGAATCTGCCTTTGCCCGTTTTCGTATTGAGAATAGGTGTTTTGCTTGATGTGCAGGTATTCTGCCAGCTCGCGCTGAGTGAGGTCTCGGTCTTCTCTGAGATCTTTAATTCGCATAATCCCTCCGGTTTTCGATCCTTTTTGATAAAATTATATAAAATCTCATAATGAGATATTGACAAATATCTCAAAACGTGATATTATAAGGGCGAAATCTATATTACAGGAGGATTTTTTCTATGAAATACTGTCAGAAATGTGGAAGCCAAATTGAGGATAAAGCGGTTATCTGCCCTTGTTGCGGATGTCCTTCGGGAGATTATAACCCCTATCTGGATGATATTAGTGTTGGACTTTGCATTTTATCGTTTTTTATTCCCTTTTTTGCGCTCATTTATATGGTCATAATGTCAAAAAGGGCGCCGAACCGTGCAAGAGCTTGCGGAATTGCGGCGATCGCGGGAATGATCGTTTCCTTTGTTTTGGGTGTAATGGGTGCATTTTCGCTCTACAATTCTATTAACGAAACGCTGACGAATTACGGATATTACGATACCAACGGATATAACGGCGGCAACGGATATTACGGCGGCAATGGATATTACGGCGGTAACGGATATTACGGATACTGATCTGTAATTTTTTAAAACGTGGGGGAAGTCCTTTTGAGAAGGGCTCCCCCGCTTTTTTTATTTATCCACTTTTGTCTTTCTTACAATATCCCGCAGCTTGAGAATCCGGGAGGGAGCGACGGAAAGCTCGTCGACCCCCATTCGCAGGAATTCCGCAGTCAGAGAGGGATCGGCGGCAAGCTCCCCGCAAATGCCGACCCAGGTGTCGTTCTTGTGCGCGGATCGCACGGTATATCCGATCAGGCGAAGGATGGCATCGTGGTGCGTGTCGCAGAAACGGTCGAGCTTGGGATTCTGACGGTCGCAGGCAAGAGTGTATTGCGTAAGATCGTTTGTTCCGATGCTGAAAAAATCGACCATAGGGGCGAGCTGATCGCTGATGATCGCGGCGGCTGGGGTTTCGATCATAATGCCGAGCTCCGTGCGATCGGTATAGGCGATCCCCTCGGCTTTCAGCTCCTCGCGTACCTCCCGACAAAGCGAAAGCACCGCCTTCAGCTCCTCCACCCCCGTGATCATAGGGAACATTACACCGAGATTGCCGAATGCGGAGGCGCGGTAAAGGGCACGCATCTGCACACGGAAGAGTGCGGGATGGGTGAGGTAGATGCGGACGCCGCGGAGCCCCAGCGCGGGATTTTCTTCGCGGTCAAGCTTAAAATAATCGATCTGCTTGTCCGCGCCGACGTCGAGCGTGCGGATAATGACCTTTTTGCCGCCCATGCTCTCAAGGATCTTTTTGTAGGTGCGGAACTGCTCCTCCTCGGTTGGGAAATCGGTTTTTTCGAGGTAGAGAAATTCACTGCGGAAGAGCCCGATTCCCCCCGCATCATTGACAAGCACCGATCCGACGTCCTCCACGCTCCCGACGTTTGCAAAGATATTGATGCGCTTGCCGTCGAGCGTGACGTTTTCTTTCCCCTTCAGCTTGAGTAGAAGCGACTTTTTTTCAAGATCGGCACGCTCCAACGCGCGGATGCGGGAAAGCGTTGCTTCGTTTGGATCGAGAACGATCTCGCCGCTGTATCCGTCCACGGTGAGCAGATCGCCGTCCTTGACCTGTGCGAGAAAGCCTTCTCCAACGCCAATGACGGCGGGAATATTCATATTGCGCGCAAGGATCGCGGTGTGAGAATTTTGGGAGCCCTGTTCGGTAACAAAGGCAAGCACGCGGGATTTGTCTAAGGAGACCGTTTCGCTGGGCGCGAGATCGTCGGCACAGAGGATCATTTTTTCATCCGCTTGCGCACGGTCTGCCTTTTCTTCAAAGCAGGAAAGAATGCGTGCGGAGACGTCGCGGACGTCACTTGCGCGCGCTTGCATATAGCTATCCTCCATAGAGGCAAAGAGCTTGGAAAAATTCTCGCCCGTTACCGAGACAGCAAACTCGGCATTGACCCGTTGGGTGCGGATGATGTTGAGGATGGATTCGTTATAATCCTCGTCTTCCACCATCATTTTGTGGATCTCAAAGATCTGCGCGTTTGCCTCGCCGATCTCGCCTTTTGCCTTTTCATAGATCTCGTCAAGCTCGCGGATCGCACGCTCCTTTGCGCTTGCGAGACGGAGCTCCTCTGCGTCAACGTCGGAAACGTGCGTACGGTGTGTCATTGCGGCTCGTCGGCGATAGACCGATGCCCGACCGATTGCGTAAGCGCCGTAAACGCCCTTTCCCATAAAAATTCGCATAACGCTTCCTTTCCTTGCGAAAATGCGGTCAGCCGACCGCATTTTCGCATTTTGATTTTAAAGATTTTGGGAGAACCAGGCTTGCAGCTCGGTGCAGGCGGTATCCTCGTCTGTGCCCGAAAGCGTGACGGTGATGAGATCTCCGCACTTGATGCAAAGCCCCATCACTGCCATCAGACGTGTGGCGAGTGCGCTTTTTTCTCCTTTTCTGAGTGTGATCTCGCAGGAAAACTCCTTTGCTTTTTTTGCAAGCATGCCTGCGGGGCGCGCGTGGATGCCGACGGGATCGGTGACGGTATACTCAAAGCTTCTCATGCGCGCACCTCACGAAAGGCGAAGCACGTCATCGCCCAAACGGGGCGCTTGGGGTGCTACGGATTTGATCTCGCTGTATTCCTCGGTATTGCAGACGACCATCGGGGTGACGGCGCGGTAGCCTGCGTTTTTGATCGCCTGCAGATCAAAGGAGAGGAGAAGGTCGCCTGCTTTGACAGGATCTCCCGCCTTGACCTGCGGTTGAAAATGCTTGCCGCCGAGACGGACGGTGTCGATCCCGACGTGCAGAAGGATCTCAGCACCGCTCTCGGAGAGAAGATTGATGGCGTGCTTTCCGTCGGCGATCGATTCAACCCTTCCATCGCAGGGGGCATAGAGCCGTCCTTCGTCCGGCTCGATCGCAATTCCGTCGCCCAGAATTCCCGTTGCAAAAGCCTCGTCCGGAACGTTACCGAGCGCAACGAGCTGTCCGCTGACGTGTGCCTTGAGCGTGAGCGGGGATTGTGATTTGGTTGCCTTGCTCTCTTTGGAGGAGGGGGGAGCGGTGTGATCGGATGCAGGGGAATCGAGATATTCGTCGAGTCGCGATTTGACGATCGAGACCTGCGGGCCGTAGATGATCTGCACGCCGTTGCCCTTGTGGATCACGCCGGAGGCGCCGCTGGCTCGCAGAAGGGAATCGTTTATCTGTGCGGCGTCCTTGACCGTGACACGCAGACGGGTTGCACAGCAATCGATATCCGAGAGGTTGGCTTTTCCGCCCAAGCCGCGCAGGATGAGTGCGCTCGTTTCGTCATAGTCGTTCCTCGTGTCCGAGGCGATCGCACTTCTTCTTGCGTCCACGTCGGCACGGGTATAGAGCTTGGTTTCCTCGTCATCTGCCTCCCGTCCGGGCGTTTTGTAGTTCATTTTTGTGATGAGGAAATAGAAGACGAAATAATAGACCACGGCATAGACGAGGCCGACGAGCACAATGCGGATCCAATTGGTTTTTTCGTTTCCTTGCAGAATGCCGAAGAGGGTAAGATCGATCAAGCCTCCCGAGAAGGTCATGCCGACGCCGACGTTGAAAAGATGCATCAGCATATAGGAAAGTCCCGCGAGCACGCAGTGAATGGCGTACATCAGAGGCGCGACGAAGAGGAAGGTGAATTCGATCGGCTCGGTGATACCCGTGAGCATAGCGGTCAGCGCGGCGGACAGAAGCAGACCTCCGACAAGCTTTCGCTTTTCGGGACGTGCCGCACGGTACATTGCGTAAGCCGCGGCAGGGAGACCGAAGATCATAAAGGGGAACTTGCCCGACATAAAGCGGGTTGCGGCAACCGAGAATTGCGCTGTGGATTTGGATGCCAGCTCGGCAAAGAAGATATTCTGTGCCCCCTGCACCAGAACGCCGTCGATGACGAGCGCGCCTCCCAGCTCGGTCTGCCAGAAAGGCATATAGAAGACGTGGTGAAGCCCGAAGGGGATGAGCGCACGCTCAATGATTCCGTAGATGAGCGTGCCCGCGTAGCCCGAGCGGTAGACGAGATCGCCAAGCCTTGCAATCGCCCCCTGCACGGGCGGCCAAAGAAAGAACATCAGGACGCCGACGAGCAGGAATACGATGGAAGAAATAATTGGGACAAAGCGTGTGCCGCCGAAGAAGGACAGCACCTGCGGCAATTCGATTTTATAAAATCGGTTGTGGAGGGCGGCAACGCCAAGTCCTACGACAATACCGCCGAACACGCCCATTTGCAGGGTGGTGATGCCAAGCACCGACGTGGTGGAGTTGGGGGCAAGCGCACCGACACCGCCGTTTGCCGCGATCAGTGCCGTAATGGCAGTATTCATGATCAGATAGGCGATCGCGCCCGAAAGCGCGGCAACCTCCTTTTCTTTCTTTGCCATTCCAATGGCCACGCCCATGGCAAAGAGCAGGGCAAGGTTATCAAAGACAACACCGCCCGCCTTTGCCATCAGGTCAAAGACCGTATAGAGCAAGCCGCCTTCACGGATAATACCCGTGAGATTGTAGGCCTCCAGCGTGGTGGGGTTTGTAAACGAGCTTCCAATTCCGAGTAGCAGTCCTGCAACGGGCAGGAGCGCGATGGGGAGCATAAAGGATCTTCCCACGCGTTGCAGAACGCCGAATACTTTTTCTTTCATGTGGACCTCCAATGCGTTTTTAAAAAAATTTGCGCATCGATAGTTTGCACACGATCAAAGCATTTTAAACCGCAAATGAGAAATTGTTGAAAAATAAAAAAGCAGTCTCGTGCGAGACTGCCTTTTTTGCGTTTATTCCAGGATTTTCTTTCTGAAGAAATTGCCGATCTGCGCAATGACGGTAAACCAGGGCATCATCAGCTCGGGGTCGATCAGCTCGGGATCGGTCTGGCGGAAGGTCTCAAAGGAGAGGTCGCCCTCATAGCCGATCTTGCGGAGCGCGGAGTAGAAGGATTTCCATTCGATCGTTCCCGTGTAGGGCGCCTTGTGCAGATCGGTGATGCCATCGTTGTCATGGATGTGGAGCGCCTTGACACGCTTGCCGACGATCGAGAAATACTGCATCTGATCACATCCGATGAGGTTGAGATGTCCCGTGTCGACGCAAAGACCGAAGCATTCCTTGCCCGCCTGCGCGTTGAGCTCGTCGATCTCTCTTGCGGCGTCATAGGGGTTTGCACAGTGTCCCTGCGTAATTCCCTTGCTAAAGAGATTTTCCAGGCAGACGGTGATGCTTGTTTGCTGCAGCTCGGGGATGAGAGAGGTGTAGAGCTTTTTGTTGAGCGCGTCGATCTCCTCCTGCGTTTTTTCCTCACCCGTTCTCTTGCGGCAGGCACCGTGAACGATCAGATTCTTGCATCCGACGCGGTCAAGGAAAAGGATGATCTTCTTGTAGACGGAGATCATATAATCGGTGGTGTCTTCCTTTGCAAAGCCTGTATCGTAGTAGGGGAAGGGAGCGTGTGCCTGCGAGATGGTCAAGCCCGCCTCACGGATGGCGGAAAGCTCCTCGGCGTAGAAGGCGAGAAGATCCTCGACGCTTCCCTCGAATGCAGTATTCCCCTCGTAGGTGCCCTTGCGGATCATATTTCCGCGAAGCTCGACGTCGATATTCCAATCGATCGCCTCAAAGCCAATCTCGCGCAGCTGCTTGTAAATATCCTTGTAGCCGTGAACGGAGTAAAGTCCCGCGTCCTGAACACAAATTTTCATAATCAAATTCCTTTCGGTGCTTGTATTTCTTTTATTATACTTATGGATCTTGCATTTGTCAACCGTGTTTTTGCATTTTGAAAAATGAGCAGATGAGATGATCTACGGCGACAAAAACAAGCAAATTCGATCAAAGAGACTGATAGATCCTCTCGGCTTCCGCGCCGATTCGGTGGCTTTCCTCCTCCGTAACACTGTGCAGGCGGCTCTTTTTGGGGAGTCCCCAGATCTCCAGCACACGGGGGCCGATCCATTCATGGTATCCGCAGGGGGTGGAAATGCCTGCAACGGCGGAAAGCGCGGCACGGCGCGGAGAGGGGAAGAGGAGCTTCATCGGATATTTGATGAGTGCGAAGATGAGCTTGGGATAGTGCGCGGTGATATTGGTGAAGGTGATGCCGGGGTGAACGACGGAGGCGGTGATCTCCCTCTCTCCGCGAAGCAGCTCGTAGAGCGAGAACATCAGGTAACGCTTGGAATTTCCGTAGACAAGTGAGGCGCGCTTCCGTGTTGAAAAATCGACGTCGCGGTCATCAGTGCGGGAATAGCGGTGCGCGATGCTGCCCATCACCTCCACGTGTCCGCGTCGCGCACGCAGAGTGGGCAACAGCTCGCGGATCATATAATACGGAGAGACAAAGTTGATCTGAAAAACGTTGTCGAAGCCTGTGGAGCATGCTTTGCGCGGAATGCTGTACGCGCCCGCATTATGCAGAAAAACGTCTATTTCGCGCCTCTTCAGCTCCTCGCAGGCACGCTTGACCGAATCGATCTCCGAAAGCTCTACGGGAATGCATTCGACCGCACAGTCGACAAACTCCTCCATCAGCTCCTTGCGGAAGCATTCGGAGCGCTTTTGATTTCGGTCGAGCAGAATGAGATTGGCGCCGCACGCGGCAAGATGGCGGCAAAGCGCACGCCCGATCCCGCCCGTTGTGCCTGTCACGGCAATCGTTTTGCCGCGCAGATCGGGGGCGTTTCGTTGGAGCCAGGTGGTTGTTTTCATAGAACCTCCTTATAATAAATGAAAGCGGGGAAGCGTCCTTTCGGTTGCTTCCCCGCAAATGACGTCAGGATTGCTCCTCTGTGGGAACGTCTACGAATTTTTCGATATATTCCTCGGGGGTAATGAGCACGGTACGAGGCTTGGAGCCGTCGGGAGCGGAAACGAGTCCCTCCTCCTGCATACGGTCGATCAGCTTTGCCGCGCGGCTGTAGCCAATGGTCAGCTTGCGCTGAAGCAGGGAGGTGGAGATCTTCTTCTCCTCGACTGCGATTCGAACGGCATCCGAATACTTGGAATCGTCGCCCTTTCCGCCCTCGGGGAGGGGAGAGGCGTCGGCAGTCGCGGCGTTCTTGCCCTTCTGTCCGCACTGCGCGGAGAATTCCTTCATCTTGTTCGTAAAGCGCTCGTCGTAAACCGCGCTTCCGTTGGTTGCACGGATGAATTCACAAATGCTCTCAACCTCTTTTTCGTCGACGAATGCACCCTGTACACGGGTAAAGCCCATTGCACCGACGGGGGCAAAGAGCATATCACCCTTACCGATCAGCTTTTCCGCGCCCGCAACGTCAAGAATGGTACGCGAATCGACCTGCGATGCGACGGTAAACGCGATTCTCGAGGGGACGTTGGATTTGATCAGACCGGTCACGACGTCAACGGACGGACGCTGGGTACCGATGATGATGTGCATGCCTGCGGCACGCGCCTTCTGTGCGAGACGGCAGATCGCGGTCTCGACCTCGTCGGGAGCGGACATCATCAGATCGGCAAGCTCGTCGATGATGATGACGATCTGCGGCATAAAGGGCATATCGGGATCGTTTGCGGTGACCTGGTTGTATCCCTTGATGTCACGCGCGCCGACCTGCTGGATCAGCTCAAAGCGAAGCTCCATCTCCTCAACCGCTGCCTGCAGTGCGCCTGCGGCGTCCTTGGGGGCGGTGACGATGGGCGCGAGCAGATGAGGAATTCCCTTGTAGATTCCGAACTCGACCTTCTTGGGGTCGATCAGCACGAGCTTGACCTCGTCCGGGCGTGCCTTGTAGAGCAAGCTCATAATGATGGAGTTGATGCAGACCGACTTACCCATACCCGTTGCACCCGCAACCAGCAGGTGGGGCATTTTTGCAATGTCAAAGTACAGGGGCTTGCCTGTAACGTCGGCGCCGAGGCAGGCGGTCAGCTTACTTTGCGATTCGGTAAAGGACTTGGATTCAAGCAGCTCGCGCAGGAAGATGTTCGAGCGGAGCTTGTTGGGCACCTCGATTCCGACAGCGCTCTTGCCCGGGATCGGTGCTTCAATTCTGACCTTGGAGGCGAACACCAGCGAGATGTCGTCGGCAAGGTTGACAATGGAGCGGACACGCACACCGGGGGAGGGAGTCAGCTCGTATCGGGTAACGGTGGGACCGTGAGAATAATCGATGCCGTCGATGCTGATGCGAAAGTTCTGGAGCGTGGTGCTCAGCTTTTCGACGCTGGAGCGGATCTCCTCCTGGTTCTCCGCCGTCATAGGCTCGGGTGCGTGGAGATAGGTCATAGGCGGGAAGACGTATTTCTTGGGCTTTGCCGGCGCGGGCGCAACCGTCTTGACGATCTTTTTGACCTCGACCTTTTTTGCACCCTGCTCACCCGCCTTGGGAAGCGTGCGGTGCTGCGCCTCGATCTTTTCAAATTCCTCACTCGTCAGACCGAAATCCTTTTGCGCGAGATCCTTGACCTCTCGTACAGTGGGCTGGTGTGCGGGAGCAGTCGGCTTTTGCGCATCTGCCGCGGGAGCCGTCTTTGCGACTGTTGCGACCTTTGCGGCGGGCGCGGATGCCGCCGTTGCGGAGGGTGCTGCCGCAGGCTTTTGCGCCGTTTTTGGCATCGGAACCTCGGGCGGAACGGGAGAATGAACAACCGTTTTTGCGGGGGCTGTTTGCGTCTGTCCGTTGTTGACAAAGACGTTCTTCAGATCAAATCCGCGATCGGATTTGGAAACGGTGCGGACAACGCGCTCGTTTTTGGGGAAGATGGGATCAACTGCGTGATCCTTGTTTGCCGCGGGATTGACAGGGGGCTTTTGTACAGGAGCAGTCTCTGCCGAGGTCGCCGTGACGGTCTGCGGAGCGGTGGGAGCGGTACGCGCCGTCTGAGGCGCTTGCTGTGCCGACGCACCCATCGCCATTTTTTTGTTGACGTCTGCGGGAACAAAGAGCTTTCCCTCGTGGGGATTGAGCATCGGGATGGGCATCGGAGCGAGGCGGTCTCCCTTTGTCTTTGCAGGGGTCTCCGCCTTGGGGGAATCCTTGCGGATCACCGCACCGGTGGGGATTCCGTCCTCGTCGACTTCCTCGCCGTCCGTTTCGCGACGTGCGGCGGTCTTTTTCAGCTTTTCCTGCATTTTGGCATCGTACTGTGCCGCCTGTGCATCCTTTTCGGAAACGGTTCCGCGTCCCTCGCGCTTTGCGATCATACGTGCGCGGACGTAGGACCAAAGATGGTGAGGCGTCATACCGATGACGTAGAAGAGGAGGACGAACAAAAGGCAGAAGAGAAGAATGACTGCCCCTGCAATGTTGAGATAGCTTGCAAGGAAATATCCGATTCCTCCGCCGAGCACACCGCCCATCGTCATCTTTCCTCCAACCTCCATCAGCTGAGCTGCGGTCAGATGACGCGTGTCGGGCGTCCAGAGCGAAAGGCTGAAGACGTGGATGAGCGCGCCGAGCAGGACGAGGAATGCGACCGAGGCGACGATCTTGGAGATCGCGATGCGGTTATCGATAAATTTCTTCCAATATATTGCAAGGTTGGCAAGCAGAAGCGGAAGAACGAATACCGCAGGGCCGAACAGCCCGAACAGAAGATAGCAGATCCAATAGCCCACGCTTCCCATCCAATGCTCGGAGGGAGTCTCCTTCAGGACATTCTGTTGGTTACAGAAGAGATTGAAGAGCAGGGCGAGTCCTACGAATACAGCGAAAATGCCGAGGAGGTAGGGCAGGAGGCGGTGCGCCGTTTTTGCGGAGCGGGGAGAGGAGGGGTCTGATTCCTTCTTGCGCTTCTCCGCTGCCTTCTCCGCCGTTTTTTTGCCGCTTGCGGAGGCTGTGCTTGCGTTGGTTCGATTGCCGCCCTTTTCCGATTTTGCTTTGTCGTCGGATTTTTTGGGAGCGGATTTTTTTACGCTCGCGGCGTTGGTTTTTTTCTTGGGGGCCTGTTCTTTCTCCGCGTGTGCCGCCGTTTCGCTTACGGGGTCTTGCTGCGGTGCAGGATCGGCTTGCGGCTTCGTGGACTGTGCCTCGGTGCCGTTTTCGACGATCTTGTTTTCCTGATCCATAATAAGGCTTCCTTTCTTTTCTTTGTCTGTTCGGCAATGCCGATTTTATCATATAAATTACCATCTTATAGTATAACACGAAAAACGGCGGATTGCAAGACTTTTTTGCAGGATTTTACACGGGATATGGGATTATGAAAAAACGATCGACTTGTTTTTTTGCTCAAATCACTTCCGCAAATGGAAAACGAATGGATGAAAATATGTTCAAAAGTCAAAAAGTCAAAATAAAAATTCCAAAAAAAGAAAAATATATTCGCAAAACCCCTTGACAAATGCGAAAGATGGGGGTATAATGTCAGCAGTGAGAAAGAAAAACGCGCAGATTGACGCGCTGACAGGAAAGGAAACCGATTATGGCAACTGCAAAAAAAGGAAAGCTCCCCGTTCCCACCGATCTTGATGCAGACGGAAAGAAGCAAGCACTCGCTACGGCGATGAAGCAGATCGAGCGCGATTTTGGCGCAGGCTCGATTATGAAGCTCGGCGAAAACAGCAAGATGGAGGTTCAGGCGGTTCATACCGGATCGCTCTCGCTTGATTTCGCGCTTGGAATCGGCGGTGTACCGCGCGGAAGAATCGTGGAGATCTTTGGCCCCGAATCCTCTGGTAAGACCACGGTCGCGCTCCATATTCTTGCAGAGATCCAGAAAACGGGCGGCACGGCGGCTTTCATTGACGCGGAGCACGCGCTTGATCCCGTTTACGCAAAGGCACTCGGTGTCAACATCAACGATCTGCTCGTTTCTCAGCCCGATTGCGGCGAGGATGCGCTGGAGATCTGCGAGGCGCTTGCACGCTCGGGCGCTGTGGACGGCATCGTTGTCGACTCGGTTGCGGCACTTGTACCGCGTCAGGAGATCGAGGGAGATATGGGACAGGCGATGGTTGGCGTGCAGGCACGCATGATGTCGCAGGCAATGCGCAAGCTCTCCGGTGTTATTTCCAAGAGCAATTGCGTGGTTATTTTTATCAACCAGATCCGCGAGAAGGTTGGCGTGATGTACGGCAATCCCGAAACGACTCCCGGTGGTCGCGCGCTCAAGTTCTTTGCGTCGGTCCGAATCGACGTGCGCAAGACCGATCAGCTCAAGGAGGGCAACGATATTTACGGTAACCACGTCAAGTGTAAGATCGTCAAGAACAAGGTCGCGCCTCCCTTCCGTGTGGCGGAGTTTGACATTCTGTACGGAAAGGGGATTTCGGCATCGGGCGAGATCCTTGATTTTGCGATCATGCTGGATATTATCAAGAAGAGCGGCTCGTGGTTCTCTTATAACGGCGAGCGCATCGGACAGGGTAAGGAGAACGTGCGCAAGCTTGTGGAGAGCAATCCCGCACTCCTTGCCGAGCTGGAGGCGCAGGTGCGCGCAATGAACGAGCAGGGAAGACTTGCGATGGAGCAGGAATTTGAGGTGGATGAGGACGACGATTTTGATCTTCGCCTCGATGCGGACGGTGATGAGGTTTGATGCTGGATATTTCCGAGCCGATCCCGTCGCCGCTGACGATCTCGATCATTCGCCTGGTCCTGCAAAATGAGGGCTCCGAGGTTTCGGTGCGTCTGCTTCTCGAAAACGGGGAACATCGGGAGCAGAAGAGCCTGCTGATCACCACGGAGCAATATTGCGAGATCAAGCCGCAAAAGGGCGTTATCTCCGAGGAGACGTACGATCTTTTAGAGGCGGCATCCGAGCTTTGCCGCGCGTTGCGAAGCGGAGAGAATATTCTTTCCTACGGATCGAACTCGGTCTATCGGCTTTCGCAAAAGCTGATGCAGAAGGGATTTTCACGCGAGGTTGCGCAGGAGGCGGCAAGGAAGCTATGTGAGATGGGGCTGATCGACGAGGTGGCAGACGTGCGCCGCGAGGTTGAAAAATGTCTCAAAAAGCTTTGGGGTGCAAAGCGCATCAGCGCGCATCTCTGGAGTCGAGGATTTGCACCCGAGTCACTCAAGGAGCTGCCCGAATTGCTTGGGGAGATCGATTTTCCGTCCAACTGTGCAAGGCTCATTCAAAAGCATTATTGCGAGATCCCGACCGATCCTGCCGAGCTTCGGAGGATGACGGCATCGCTCTCGCGCTACGGATATTCTCTGGGGGAGATCCGTGAGGCGATAAATTCGCTTCGATAAATTGAAAGAACGGTCGACGAAAATCGACCGTTCTTTTTTTGAGTTTTTATTTCTTTTTAAACACAAGAAGCTTGCTGATGACGTAATTGAGGATGACCACAAGCACCGCCGCCGCCATTTTGACGAAATACGGATTCCACGTCAGCAGATCGTAGAATACGAACACGATCAGCTCCTGCAGAAGAAGCGTTGTGACGCGACCGCCCGAAAAGAGGGCAAGCTCGCGCGCGATCCCACGTGTGGTGCGCTCGCGGCTCTCGAAAACCAGCGTGCGGTTGGTGATAAACGCAAAGAGAACCGCGCAAACCCAAGCCGTTACGTTGGCGAGATGGACGTTGACGTGCAGAGAATAGAGCGTGAAGGAAATGATCCAATCGACCGCCGTGGTCAGGACTCCGAAGATCAGATAGAGAATGATCTTCTTGTATTTCAGAGCGATTGACTTGATGCGCTCAATCATTTCTCGATCTTGTAGGTGGTGCCCTCGCGGGTGTCTACCAGCGTAACGCCGCGCTCGGAGAGATAGTTGCGGATGTGGTCTGCTTCTGCAAAATTCTTTGCCTTTTTCGCTTCCTTGCGGGCAACGATCAATTCTTCAATCTCACGGATGAAGGCGTCGTCTGCTGCGGGTGCCTCTTCCTCTGCGGAGGTTGCCTGCGCGTCTGCCGCACGGAGCAGATCGAGGCAGAGGACACGATCAAAATCGGCAATAAGCGCGCGCTTGGTCGCATCGTTAGTCTTTGCCTTGAGCACGTCATAGAGAGCGGTCACGGCAAGAGAGGTGTTGAGGTCGTTGTCAAGTGCCTTGACAAAGCCTGCGCGAAGCTCCTCGAATGCCGCCGCGTCGACCTCTCCGTCATTCTTGAGAGACGCGATACGGGCGATGAGCTTGTCGTAGGTCGTTCTGGCGTTCTCGAGGTTTTCCCAGGAGAAAACGAGCGACTTGCGGTAGTGGGATTGGAGGCAGAACATTCTGTAAACCATAGGATCGAAGCCACGCTCGCGCAGAAGCGAGACGGTGAGGAATTCGCCCTTGGATTTACTCATTTTGCCCGAATTGGTGTTCAGGTGCAGGACGTGGAACCAATAGTTGCACCACTTGTGACCGAGATATGCCTCGGATTGCGCGATCTCGTTGGTGTGGTGGGGGAATGCGTTGTCGATTCCGCCGCAGTGAATATCAAGGTGACCGCCGAGGTGCTTCATGCTGATGCAGGAGCATTCGATGTGCCAGCCGGGATAGCCGATGCCCCAGGGACTGTTCCACTTCAGCTCTTGATCGTCGAACTTGGATTTGGTGAACCAGAGAACGAAGTCCGCCTTGTTGCGCTTGTTTCCGTCCTCCTCAACGCCTTCGCGGACGCCGACTGCAAGGTCCTCCTCCTCAAAGTTGTTGAAAACGTAATACTGATTCAATTTGGAGGTGTCGAAATAGATGTTTCCGCCTGCCTCGTAAGCGAAGCCCTTCTCAAGAAGTCCCTCAATGACGCGGATGAATTCGTCGATGCAGGAGGTTGCGGGCTCGACGATCTCGGGGCGGCGGATATTGAGTGCCTCCGCGTCCTCAAAGAATTTGTCGGTGTAGAATTTTGCAATCTCCATAACCGTTTTCTTCTCGCGGCGAGCGCCCTTGAGCATTTTGTCCTCACCCTCGTCTGCGTCGGAGGTGAGGTGACCGACGTCGGTGATGTTCATCACGCGCGTGACCTCATAGCCGGTGTAGCGGAGATAACGGTCGAGGATATCCTCCATAATATAGGTGCGGAGATTTCCGATGTGTGCGAAATGGTAGACCGTGGGGCCGCAGGTGTACATCGTCACCTTGCCTGCCTCGTGGGGAACGAATTCTTCCTTCGTTCTCGAAAGAGAGTTATAAAGCTGCATATTCAGGATCCTTTCTTCGGCGTGCGGGGAGCCGTTTGTTTTTTGGATTGGGGTCGGTTCTTGTTTTTCTTGGCGACCGAATAGCCGAATTTGCCCAGCTTTTTGCCGAGCGCGTAGTAATCGCCGTGTGCGTATGCGACGAGGCTTGCGCGGTCGAGGCGGAGCTTTCCGTCCTGACCGATCAGCTCTTCATCCACGTCCACCGCAACGATGTCTGCGAGGAACATATCGTGAGAGCCGAGCGGAATGACGTCGGTGACGCGGCATTCGAGGGTGAGCGGACTATCCGAAAGAATGGGACAGTCAATTTCGCTTGCGGGCTCCTTGGAGAGCTGACATCGCTCGAATTTATCCATCTTTGCGCCCGTGTGAACACCGCAATAGTCGGCGGCGCGGACGAGTGCCTCGGTGGTGAGATTGATGGCAAAGACACCGCTTTTTTTGATGAGCTGATAGGAGTGACGGGAGGGACGAACCGAGATATAGGTTTTTGGGGGGATCGTATTGACGATTCCCGTCCACGCGATGGTCAGTACGTTGTCTTGCTCGCCGTCCGAGCAGGTGACAAGCGCGGGGGGGACGGGCGAGAGCATTGCGCCGCCCTTCCAGGTCTGTTTTGCCATATCTGCACTCCTTTCATTCATTCCATTATAATATTATATCACGCGCGACGGTCTTTGTCAAGGACGGGATAGCGGATTGTGCGGCTTTTTTCGCCGCCCTTTCGAGCGGAGCGATACTCCCACGAGCTTGGACACTTTGCAAGCGGTACGGAGAGCCGCCGCGAGCTGGCGTATTCCCTGGCAGGAGAGACGCGGAGACCTGCGGCAGGCAAATACACCACCGCGACCGCGAACGCCGCAGAGGCGCAATTTGCGCTGGAAAACGGCATTGACAATTACACGGAAAAGCAGTATAATGATTTTGGTTGGGCGCGGGAAAACAATGTGCTGAGTCCTGCCGAAAACGCCCATTTGCGATCACTGTTTTCAGAGGCAGTAACGAAAAATTATTTTCCTCGAACAAAATCAGGCGAGTATATGATAGAAATAGGCGATCGTGTTACCAACAAAATCGCTTATATGACAGGATCAATAGAGGAGCCTGTGATTACTCGTGTGTTGAAAATCGGCGGTCGCGACGGCACTATATTGAGCAAAAGGAGAAAGGAAATATATGTATCTGAATGCAGAGGAATACGAGCAAAGACTGGAGGCGTATACAGACTCTACTATTCGGCTGATTATAGATATAAACAGTACCGACATAATGTTAGCGGACAAGGCGTTAAAAATAACAACCAACTCGGAGCTGAACGAGGAGCAGGTAGTAGAACAACTCAAAAAGCTCAAAGAGGAATACAAAGCCCATTCCTCCCGGTAGTCCATCAGTTTCAGGACCTGACCGGAAGAAAGAGAAACGTCAGGAAAGTTAACAAGGAATTCATGATAGAGGGAAGTACAAAAGCAAAAAAGTAGACCAGCCTAAGGTTCGGACGGATGTTAAGAAACATCAAAGCCCTTACAGTAGCAAAGTCTACGCTTACAGTATAGCAGACTTTCTCGAAAATGTCAAGGGAGTATTTGA
>JAZQWH010000064.1:0-1323 GCA_045632205.1 Eubacteriales bacterium | reverse complement strand
TACTTATTCCGCCGTTGTCAACATCGATATTACCAATCTCAAAGGGCAGAAACTGTATCCCGCGATGATTTGGCTACTCACCAAAACCGTCAACTATATGCCTGAATTCCGGACCAGCCTGACCAAGGAAGGCCTCGGCATTTATGACGATATGCACCCGATGTACACCGTTTTCAATAAGGAAAACAAGAACTTTTCGGGCATCTGGTCATACTTCTCAGAGGATTATGCCGAGTTTTTGAAGAGCTATGAAGCGGACTCGGAGGAGTATTCCAAGTCTACGCGCTACGCGCCAAAGGACGGCACGCCCGTCAACTCCTACAATATCTCGATGGTTCCGTGGCTTGAATTCACGGGATTCAACATCAACGTGTTTGATGAGGGCAAATTCCTATTGCCCGTTTTCACCATGGGCAAGTATTTCGAGCGCGACGGAAAGCGTTTTCTCCCCCTCGCCATTCAAGTTCATCACGCCGTTTGCGACGGTTATCACGTGGGGATGTTTGTGGAGCGGTTGCAGGGGTACGTGGACAACTTTTAATTTGGAGAACTAATATGATACTTGAAACAGAACGCCTCATTCTTCGCCCGTGGCGCGAGGATGATGCGGAAGATTTATATACATACGCAAGTGATCCCGAGATAGGCCCACCTGCAGGATGGCCACCGCACACGAGCGTGGATAACAGCCGCGAGATCATTCGCACGGTATTTTCAGCGCCCGATACCTTTGCCGTGTGTCTCAAAGACAACGGCAAGCCAATCGGTAGCATCGGCTTTCACCGTAACGATCTTGCCGAGGAGGAGGACGAGTACGAGCTTGGCTACTGGATCGGCAAGCCCTTTTGGGGGCAGGGACTCATTCCCGAGGCCTCGCGCGAGATGCTTCGCTATGCATTCGAGGATCTTGGTATGAACCGCATTTGGTGTGGCTATTACGACGGCAACGATAAATCCCGTCGCGTGCAGGAAAAGCTCGGATTCGTCTATCAGCGCAAGACCGAGGGCATTGAAGTGTCGCTGCTCGGTGAGATCCGCACGGGGCACTCCAATCTCATGACAAAGGATCGCTGGAAGAAGGTTGAACTGTTCCGTCAGCAGAAAAATTTGCTCGATACCTTCCTGCAAAACGGCGCGATCTCCAGGGCGCAGTACAATAAAAGCTTTGGCGACCTGGTCGAACTGATGGAGATGCACGGAGTTGAATAAATACGAAAGTTGAGGGAGAACCCCTATGATCATAGAAACAGTACGCCTGATCCTCCGTCCGTTCACCGAGAACGATGTGGCGGACGCATTTGAATATTTACACGAGCCGATGGT
>JAZQWH010000063.1:0-5967 GCA_045632205.1 Eubacteriales bacterium | reverse complement strand
AACGCTCGGAGTGGGGAACGTCGTGGGCGTTGCAAGCGCTTTGCGGATCGGAGGAGCGGGCGCGATCTTTTGGATGTGGGTGTCCGCGTGCATCGCAATGATCCTCAAATACGCAGAGGTCACGCTCGCGGTCAGACACCGACGCCCACATCGGCGCGGCTGGCGCGGAGGCGCGTATTATTATATAAAGGATCATTTTGAGGGAAAGGGGATGCCGAGGACGGGCGCAATGCTCGGAGCGATTTTTGCAATCCTCATCCTCCTCAATGCACTCACGATGGGAGGGATCGTCCAGGTCAATGCCGTGGCAGAGGCGATGGAGGGGGCACTGCACCTCCCTGCTTGGGTTAGCGCGTGCTTACTCATAATCCTGCTGATCCCGTTTCTCACGCGCGGAACAGGGAGCATCGCGGCACTGACCGAACGGCTCGTGCCGATCATGTCGGTCGGATACCTGCTTTTGTCGGTCGCCGTGCTGATTTTGCGACACGAGGCAGTGGGAGACGCCTTGAGATCGATCTTTTCGGAGGCGTTCACGGCAGAGGGGATGACGGGAGGAGCGATCGGTGCGCTGTTTTCCGAGGCGGCACGCGCGGGCACGATGCGCGGACTCCTCTCCAACGAGGCGGGCTGCGGAACGGCACCCACGGCACACGCGGCGGCAGAGACCGAGCGTCCCGCCGCACAGGGCGTTTGGGGGATCTTTGAGGTGTTCGTCGATACGATCCTGCTTTGCACCGCAACCGCGCTCGTGATGCTCGTCTCTCCCGTCGCGGAGGGAGAGGGCGTGATGGCGGCGATCGGTGCTTATACGGCGGTGCTGGGAGATTGGGCAGGCGCTTTTTTGACGGTCGCGATATTCAGTTTCGCGTATGCAACTCTCCTTTGCTGGATGAACTACGCGGGCGAGAGCATCGCGTTTCTCTCGCGGCGCGCACGGTGGAAATATGCGTACGCGACAGCGCTGATCGCGTGCGTGCTCGTCGGTGCGTACAGTACGCCGCACGCCGTGCTGGCATTGACCGACGGGATCGTTACGGCACTCACGGCGCTCAACCTGCTCACGCTTGTGGCAATGCGACGGGAGGTTTTGCGCGAGACGAAAAATTGGCTTGGAAATAAGGGTTGATTTTTTTCGGAAAATGTGATAGAATAGAAGAAGAGTTGAGAAATCAACCGAAAAATTACCGAAAAATGCCGAAAACGGCAACTTTTTATCGCTTATGAAAGAAAAAATCTTGTCCGATGCCGCCGTGGAGAGGCTCCTCGCGTGGTATCGGGAAAACCGACGCGACCTGCCGTGGCGGCATACGAGGGATCCGTACTGCATCTGGATCTCGGAAATTATGCTCCAGCAAACGCGCGTGGAGGCGGTCAAGCCCTATTACGCACGCTTTATGGAGGCGCTTCCCACCGTCGAGGATCTCGCAAGCGTTCCCGAGGAACGCCTGCTCAAGCTCTGGGAGGGGCTGGGATATTACAGCCGCGCGCGCAACCTCAAGCGCGCCGCCATTCAGATAACGGAAAAGCACGGCGGAAGGTTACCCGATGCTTACTCGGAGCTGCAAAAGCTCTGCGGGATCGGAGACTATACCGCGGGAGCGATCGCTTCGATCGCGTTTGGCGAGCGCGTGCCCGCCATTGACGGCAACGTCCTGCGCGTCCTGGCTCGCGTGATGGGATCGTATGAGGACATTGCGCTTCCGCAAACCAAAAAGGCTTGGCGCGAGGCGTTGATCTCCTCGGTGCCCGAGTCGGCAGGCGATTTTACCCAGGCAATGATCGAGCTGGGAGCAACGGTATGCGTGCCGAACGGGGAGGCAAAATGCGCGCAGTGTCCACTTTCGCAGGTCTGCGTTTCACATATGAAACACCTGACCGACGAGATCCCCGTGCGCTCCGCGAAAAAGCCGAGGCGCATCCAACCGCTGACCGTTTTCGTCATCGCGGACGGAAATCGCACCGTTCTTCGCCGCCGTCCCGCAGAGGGACTTTTGGCAGGGCTTTACGAGCTTCCCAATGCGGAGGGACACCTTGATGAGGCAGAGGCGACCAAATTTCTCCGTTCGATCGGCTTTGACCCTTTGAGATTGATCAAAATTGACGATTCCAAGCATATTTTTACGCACGTTGAATGGCATATGCAAGCGTATGCCGTGCGGATCGCGCCCGATTTTGACGGCGAGGATCTGCAAAATGAATACCGTTTGATCGAAAACGAGGATCTGCGCGCGAATTACGCCGTTCCGTCCGCGTTTTCCGCTTACGGCAAATATTTGGACGGGACAAGCCCCGAGGAACGGTAACCGAGAGGGCAATGTGACCGCCACACGAAAGGAGTTTCACATATGAAACACATGTTCGTCATCAATCCCGCAGCGGGAAAGGAAAATTACAGAAGCGTGATCGAGACGGCACTCAAAAGAGCGCAAAACCTCGATTATGAGCTATACGAGACCACGGGGCGCGGCGATGCGACCTCGTTTATCCGCAATTGGTGCGTCGAGCATCCGAGTGAGCGCGTGCGCTTTTATGCGTGCGGAGGCGACGGAACGCTCAACGAGGTCGTCAACGGCGTGGTCGGCTTCGAGAATGCCTCGGTTGGCTGCTATCCCTGCGGCTCGGGCAACGATTTTGTCAAGTATTACGGCGGCAAGCGCGTGTTTTTTGATCTCGATGCGCTCCTCAATTCCAAGGAGGAGTATATCGACCTGATCCGCGTGGGCGACCGATACGCGATCAACGCAACGCACTTCGGCTTTGATTCCTGCGTCGCGCAGACGATGATGAACGTGCGCCGCAAGAAGCTCATCGGCGGCAAGAACGCTTATACCACGGGCGTTGTGGTGGGACTTCTGAAGGCGATGAAGAACAAATGCAAGGTGACCGCGGACGGCGAGCTGCTCAACCCCGAGGGGACGATCCTGCTTTGCACGCTTGCAAACGGGCAGTACGTGGGCGGTTCCTTCCGTTGCGCGCCGCGCTCGCTCGATAACGACGGATTTTTGGAGGTTTGCGTGGTACGTCCCGTTTCGCGCATCACCTTCGTGCGCCTGATCAATGCGTACACGAACGGAACCCACCTCGATGATCCCAAGTTCGAAAAGTATCTCACCTATCGCCGCGCGAAAAAGGTGGAGATCGAAGCACCCGACGATTTCATTTACTCACTTGACGGCGAGCTGATCAATGACGGACACTTCACCGCAGAGGTGGTGCATAACGCCATCCGCTTTGCCGTGCCGCGCGGAGCAAGTGCTCTGCCGGGCGTGTTGCACATCGCTAACCGCGAAAAGCAATAAAAAAATCCCGCGCCGTGCGGGAAGTGATGTGGCGCGAGCCTGGGAACGTACACCCGTGACGGGGGAGGATCGCCCCTCCGCGCCCGCGCAATGATAAAAAAAGAAGCCGAGTCAAGCTCGGCTTCTTTTTTGTGCGTTACACTGCAGCCTTGGTGATCAGAATGATCAGCGCAATGACGAGTGCAACAACTGCAACGGAAATCGCGATGGTAATGCGGGAGAGGATCTTATCCATGGAAGAGCCCTTGTTCTTACCAAAGAAGGTCTCAGCGCCTCCTGCGATCGTACCGGAAAGTCCCTTTTCCTTACCCGACTGCATCAGAACGAGAACGACGAGGGCGACGGAAAGTGCGATCAGGATCGAGCCGATCACGTAAACGGGAGTGGTTGCAATGGTGGATGCCAAACCGAAAATCATAATAAACCTCCGAAGATCGAATTCATTTGCCGCAGCTTGGCTGCGACAGCAATTTTTCATATACCGCTATATTATATCATATCTTTTTTCGAAAAGCAATAGGTTTTGAAAGTTTTTTTTCGTTTGCACCCCAAAAAATGCAAGTTTTTTGCAGATTATAGGCAAATATTAGATAAAGAACAATTCTCATTATAAAAAGATGCGCAAAAAAGAGATCCCCCCGCAAAAGCGGGAGGATCGGATTCTTTTATTTGTCAAGCTCGATGGTTGCGCTGACGATAAACTTTTTTACCGAGTCGATGATCTTTTCGCACTGCGGCTTGTTATCGTAGGATTCGCCGATGAACGCAGGCGCGGAGCCGATGTTCTTGAGCACGTAGCGGTAGTTGCCGAACTTGTCGCGGTCAACGAAGAAGTTGCCGACGTATGCCGCGCGCTTGAAGGATTCCACGCCCTTGCGGCACGCCGCCTCGCTTGCGTAGTAGCGGCTCGCGTAAAGGATCTGTCCGTTGTTTGCGAGCAGGTAGAAGCAGTAGTCGCCGTCCTCCTCGGAGATCTCGAACTTGCCCATCTTGGTTGCCTTCTTTTCTGCCTCCGCAACAGCCTTCCAATCGATGTCGTCGGGCTTTCTCTTTGCGTTTTTCGCCTTCTCGAAGGTCTCAAGCTCTGCCTTGTCGGGCGTGAAGAAGATGATGCGCGCGTTGTTTGCGAAGTTCTTGACCGAGTCTACGCACTTCTGGCACTGGTCCTTGGAGGTGTAGTTCTCGCTGAAATATTTGCGCTCAAGGATGAAGCGGTAGCGATCGTACTTGTCGACCTTGACCTTGAACTCGCCGCCCGTAACCGCCTTTTTGAAGGTCTGAATGCCGTTGAGTGCGCCGAGCAGGGATGCAAAGCTGGGGCTCTCGAAGAGGATCTGTCCGTTGTTTGCGATGAGGTAGAAGTGGAAGCCGTCGACCTCAAGGGAGAACTCGTACTTACCGACCGCCTTTGCACCGTTCTTTGCGATCTGCGCGTCTGCCTGAGCGATCGCCTCGTCGAATGCCGCGCGGACCTCCTCGTCGGTGGGCATAAAGAAGGGGCGTGCGGTTGCCACGACGGGGACGCCGTCCTCGGTGGTCTTTGCGGGAGCCTTTGCGGGAGCCTTTTTGGGAGCCTTTTTGGGAGCGGATGCCTTGACGGCGGGCGCCTGGCTCTTTGCCGCGGTGGTGGTTCTCGATTTGTCAGCGGCGGTCTTGGTTGCCGTCGACTTGGTAGCGGTGGATTTTGCGGCGGTTGCGGTCTTGGTCGCGGTTGCCGTCTTAGCAGCGGTCTTGGTTGCGGTTGCCTTGGGTGCCGCGGGCTTTGCCTCAGGCGCCTTAGCAGGCTCTGCCTTGACGGGCTCCGCCTTTACAGGCTCCTCCTTGACGGGTGCGGGGGGATTCTTTTTTGCTTCCTTCGCCGCCTTTTTCGCCGCTTTTTTTGCTTCCTTTTCGGCTTTTTTAGCCGCCTTTGCAGCCTGCTTTGCTTCCTTTTTGGTCATCGTGGGCTGCTCTTCCTCTTTCCATTTGAATGCCATTTTATGTACCTCCGATAAATGATATGCGATTAATTCTATTGTATCACACCGCGCGCGCGTTGTCAATTGCGAAATTTATTTTCTTTTCAAAAAATTACATTTTTTTACGGCTCGTCCTGTCGATTTGCTTCACTTTTTGGTTCTCTTTTTTGCCCGACGGGAAGCTCCTGGAGGAGGGTTGCGCCGAGGATGAGGATGGCACCGACCGCGCCGCTGAGTCCCATCCGCTCGTCAAAGATCGCGGCGGAGAGCAGGATCGCGACGACGGGATCGACGTAGCTGAAGATCGCCACCGTCTGTGCGGGGAGCTGCTCGATCGATGCGAAATAGAGCGTATACGCGATGCCCGTGTGCAGGATCGCCACAACGAGAAGCAGGATGAGCGAGCGCGGATCGGGGGTGATCGCGGAGAGCGATTCCGTGAGGAAGAAATAGGGGATCATAATGATTCCTGCCGCGCCGAGCTGAATGACCGTTTTATCGAGTGCGGAGATGCCGCGGATGTATTTATTCATCAACACGACCGTCGCGTAGAGCAGTGCCGCGCCGAGCCCCAAAAGGATGCCGAGTGTGTTCTGCTCGCCCTCCGGTGCCCCCGTGGGGAGTCCCGAAACGAGCGCGATGCCCACGAGCGCAAGCAGGACGCAGATCGCGCGCTTGCGTGTCATCCGCTCGCGAAAGAGGATGGG
>JAZQWH010000062.1:0-4902 GCA_045632205.1 Eubacteriales bacterium | reverse complement strand
GGTATTGATGCAAATATGCTCTGCCTCACGGAACGTGCACCACGATGCAACGTGCGTATGTCCGCTCACACTCAACGGAAGCTTACCTGTTGCCTTGGAATAGTCTATCTCCTTGCCGCAAACCGTAATTTTCTCACGGCGGTTAAAGGCGGCAACGATCTTCTTCACCTCGTCATAATTTCGGAAGGTCTCACGTCCGTAAAGCGGTGCGTGCGCGGAAAGAACGTAGACACAATCCCTTGTCGGAGAATTGAGCGCAACCTCCGCAAGCCAAAGGAGCTGTGCCTCATCGATCCTGTTCCAGCTCTCTGCGGTATAACGCTCGGCTTGCGATTGCGGATAGTGATAGGCATCGAGCGTGATGAGTCTCACTCCCTTGTCCTCGAGATCGACGTAGTA
Source organism: Eubacteriales bacterium (assembly GCA_045632205.1). Classification (GTDB taxonomy): domain Bacteria; phylum Bacillota; class Clostridia; order Oscillospirales; family CAG-272; genus UMGS1865. Next base: position 4,503 of record JAZQWH010000062.1, on the reverse strand, counting down.
GTAGGTCGACCCTTGATCGTTTGGATCGTGGATCGCATTTTTTTGCACAAGGGGATCCAGAATAATGGAATTCCATTCCTCTGCGGTCACGATCCGCTCGTTGGGATGATAATCGTTGAGATCGTGATTTCCGCGGCAAGCATAAACGGGAACTTTGCAAGCACGCAGGAGATCCGCAACCGATGAAAGGAATTCAATAGCGCTCTCGTGAGAGGAGCAGCCGTGCAGAATATCGCCGCCAAATATGACACAGTCGACGTTCGTGGTGTTGGCAAGCTCAACCAAGGCGGAAAGGCTGCGGTAGATCAGATCGCATTCGCGGTATACGTCTCCCGTGTTGCCGAGATGCCAGAAATGCCCTCCGTTCTCCTTGTTGAGCGTAAGCTTATAATCGATATGTGCGTCCGCGATCACAAGCGCGGAAAAGCGCGCGTCACGCTGATCGTCAAGGGCAACGCCCTTAACACGTTCAAGCTCCTCACGGTAGTAATCCGGTATTGCCATTGATCCTTCATTCCTCTCGTTGTTTGATACGATTATTATATATTACGCCTCCTCTTTTTTCAAGTATTTCCTCGCCGAATGCGTAAAAAAAGTGGCTTGGAATCGAAATTCCAAGCCACTTATAAGCCTTATTTGTGTTACAAAACAATTCGGTACAGCTTCAAAAGACAAAATCAAATATTCTGCACCGTGTTTAGAATTGTAGCAAGGAAAGATATAATAAATATAATATTTTCTTTGCGTTTTTTAGATGAGATAGAATATATATTTATATAAGAACAACCATCATCAACATCATCAACATCAACAGTACCAAAAGTTATTACAGCTATTAAAACATCACCATAGTCAAAACAGTAATAAAATCAATATAAAAACAAGCTTTTATTGCTTGGGAATATATTTATATGCCCCCATGCCTTTTCGTCGCAAATTCACCTTGTTTTTATTATTAAATAATAATGGTTAAGCCTGCTGGAACGATTGAGTGGGAATGATGTGTGTCAATGGGATAAAGAAAAGCCTTGTAAAATTGCTTTTACAAGGCTTTTTAAGAATATTCGATTTTGGCTTTTTAAGCTGTTATCGATTGTGGTTTGACAATTTGTGTTCATGCATTTTTTCTCCATTGAATTCAGGGCAAGGATTTTTATTCTCATGGATATCATGATTTTTCATCATATAATCCAAAAAAATATCTCACTTGTATTTATAATCCATTTTCATAATCCACTTATATTCATAAGTCGATTCCAATCTTCACTTATGTTTATAATTCGGTTTCAATTCTCACTTATTTTCATAAGTCATTTTCAAATCCAAATTATATTTATAAATGGGTTTTCATCATCCATTTCTCATGAAAATTCAATCCTAAATACAAGCCATTTTTCATTCCAACTTATATTTATAAATGACTTTTTTCATCCCATTTCCATTCATAAAAATGCTCATTTTTCCTTGATTTTTCAAGCTATTTCAAGCATTTTCATAAATTCATTTGGAATTACAATTGAGATATTTTCACTTGTAAAAACAATTGATTTTTGCCATCCATTTTCATAAATTGATTATGATTACAAATGGCTTTTTCGAGCCAAAAGTCAATCCTAAAAACAAGTGATTTTTGCCCCCCATTATTCAAAAGCTAATTGTAAAAACAAGTGACTTTTGCCCCCGCTTTTCAAAGAAAAAAGCATAGAAAAAAGACCTCGATCCATCATTGCGATGAAGCAAGGTCTTTTCTTTTTATTGTAGTGCAAAAACGCTCAAACGATAAACGAATTTACCTTTTTTGCGATAATTTGTTTTTGCTGTGATATCTCGCTTATTCCCACTCAATGGTTCCGATCGGCTTCGGCGTGAGGTCAAGGAGAACGCGGTTGATGCCCTCTACCTCGTGCGTGATGCGGTCGGTGATGTGGTGCAGAAGCGCATAGGGAATCTCCTCAATGGTTGCGGTCATCGCGTCCACCGTGTTTACGGCGCGGATGATTGCAGGCCATCCCTCATATCTCTTATCGTCTCTGACACCGACGCTCTTGAAATCGGGTACTGCGATGAAGTACTGCCATACCTTTCCTGCAAGTCCGTTCTTGTCGAACTCCTCACGCAGGATCGCATCTGCCTCACGGAGCGCGTGCAGACGGTCGCGAGTGATGGCACCCAGGCAACGGACACCAAGACCGGGACCCGGGAAGGGCTGGCGGTCTACCATAGACGAAGGAAGTCCCAACGCACGTCCGACAACGCGAACCTCATCCTTGTAAAGAAGCTTGACGGGCTCGACCAGCTCCATCTCCATATCCTCGGGAAGTCCGCCGACGTTGTGATGCGCCTTGACACCCTTGCTCTCCAGAATATCGGGATAAATGGTTCCCTGCGCGAGGAAGGAGATGCCCTGCAGCTTTCTCGACTCCTCGTCGAAGACCTTGATGAACTCGCCGCCAATGATCTTTCTCTTGCGCTCGGGCTCAGCCACACCTGCAAGCAGATCAAGGAAACGGTCGGTCGCATCGACGTAGATCAGGTTTGCGTCAAGTCCCTTCTGGAAGACCTCGATCACCTGCTCGCTCTCGCCCTTACGCATCAATCCGTGATTGACGTGTACGCAAACGAGCTGACGTCCGATCGCCTTGATAAGGAGTGCCGCTACAACGGACGAATCCACGCCGCCCGACAGAGCAAGAAGAACCTTCTTGTCGCCGACCTGTGCGCGAACAGCCGCTACCTGCTCATCGATAAATGCATTTGCAAGCGCCTCGGTCGTGATGCGCTGCATGCTTTCCGGTCTTTTGTTGGAATCCATAAATCAAATCCTCCGTGAAATTGTAAGATTACATTTCAAACATTGTGCTCAGAATATCATAATTATATCAAAAAAGCATTCCCTTTTCAATATCTTTTGACAAATTTTTTCTTCCAAAATCCGTATTTTTTGCAAAAATCCTTTTGTGCGATTCCACAAAAAAACAGCTCCCGTCCGAGCGGACAAGAGCTGTCTTGCTTGTTTTATACGCTGAACTCGCAGCGTTTGATGATATGATTCTGAAAATCGGTGTCCAGCTCATTGAAGTATCCGCTCCATCCCCAGACACGGACGATGAGGTTGGGATAGTTTTCGGGATGCGCCTGTGCGTCGAGCAATCGGTCGCGATTGACCGCGTTGAGCTGCATCTGGTGTCCTCCGAGGTCAATGAAGGATTTGACGAGCATCGCCACCTTCTTCTCCCCCTCCTCGTTGCGGAAGACCGTATCGTGGATCTCCATCGTAAAGGGGCCGCCGTTTGCAATTTTCTTCATATCAAATTTTGTAAAGGAACGGATCGCGGAGAGCGGGCCGTCGATCCGCGCGGTGAGTGAGGGCGAGAAGCTGGAGGCATAGGGCTGCTTTGCGCGCTTTCCGTCGGGCAATGCACCAACCCTTGCCGCCGACCAAAGATACTCCATCGCACTTCCCGTACCCGCGCGATAAATTCCGCCGCGATCGTTCCGCGCCCCCTCAAGGCATTCGCAGAAAAGCTCCATCAATTCGCATCCGACGGCATCGACCGCGTCCTCGTTGCATCCCATCTTCGGGTAGGAGAGCAGCTTGGAGCGCAACGCCTCATAGCCCATAAAATCCGCGCGCAGGGCGGCAAGAAGCTCCTCCGCGGTCACGTCACGGTCCTCAAAGATCGCTCGCTTCACCGCGTAAAGCGCATCGGTGGCATTGGAAATGCCCGCGCCGTGTACGCCGTAGTTATAATACTTCGCGCCGCCCGCAAAAACGTCTCTTCCGCGCTCAACACAGGGTTGAATAAAGGAAGAAAGCAATGCGGCGGGGGCGTAGCGTCCCGATTCCTTTTGCAGGACCGCAAATTCGCACGCCATTTCCTCGCGTACGGCATCCATCACCGCCTCAAAATTCTCCGCACCGATCAACGCACGGTGGATCGCACGCTCCGCGACAAGCGGAAAATTCATCGTAACGATATTGGGATAATCCGCTCCGTTCGCGGGGGAAAGCACCTCCCAGCACGCGGCAACGGAATAGTCGCGCGCATCCTCCTCGTCATAGCCCCAACGGATCATTGCGGGAATGATGACGTCATCGTTGCAATACTGCGGAAAGCCTAAGCCCTGGAGCGTCAGCTGCGTTCCCTTCTCATAAAGCGAAAGAGGCGTATTCTTACCGACGCGCAGGTTGATCTTGGGATCGATCAAGGAAAGCTCGCGCGAAGCATCCAGACAGATCTCGCTCAATTTCCAATACACGTCTCTGCCCTGACGGTCTACACCGCCCAAAACCATACTCTGCCCGTTGTCACCCTGCTGAACGCCCTCGTAAATATCGGTATCCAGGTTCATCGAAATGAAGAAAAGCTCGGTCAATTCCAAAAGCTCCTCATCGGTCGCACCGTTTGCAACCGACTTTTCAAAATACGGTCTCATATACTGATCGAAGCGACCGAGACCGACGTGCATCGTGCGATTTGTACGCAGAATAAAATGCAGAAA
>JAZQWH010000061.1:0-19752 GCA_045632205.1 Eubacteriales bacterium | reverse complement strand
GAGATCGAGGTCTGTCCATTTCGACCGCAAGCGCATCCTACAAATGAGACAAACAGTCAGGAGGAGCAATTACCGTGTACTTGAAATCATTGGAAATGCAGGGCTTCAAATCCTTCCCCGATAAGACCAAGCTGATCTTCGAGAACGATACCGAGATCAAGCTGGAGAGCGGCGACCCGTCGCAGGGTGTGACGGTCATCGTCGGTCCGAACGGATCGGGAAAATCGAATATTGCCGATGCGATGCGTTGGGTTTTGGGTGAGATCTCGTCCAAGAGCCTGCGCGGAAGCAAGATGGAGGACGTCATCTTCGGAGGTGCGGACAGCCGCCGTCCGATGGGATATGCCGAGGTCTCGGTCACCTTCGATAACCGCGGGGAGTTTGCAAAGCTCGATTGCCCGTACGACGAGGTTACCGTTACCCGTCGCTATTATCGCGCGGGAGAGAGTGAATATTTCATCAATCGCAAGGGTGTGCGACTCAAGGACATTTACGAGCTGTTTATGAATACGGGTATCGGACGCGACGGCTATTCCATCATCGGTCAGGGTCGAATCGCGGAGATGGTGTCCCGTAAGAGCGAGGAGAGACGAAGCACCTTTGAGGATGCGTCGGGTATCGCGCGTTACCGCTACAAGAAGAACGAGGCGGAGCGCAAGCTCAAGGATACCGAGGAGAATATGGCGCGCGTCAACGACATCTTTACAGAGGTCTCGGCGCAGGTCGGGCCGCTGGAAAAGGAGGCGGAAAAGGCGAAGCGCGCGATCGAGCTGATGGAGAACAAGAAGCGTGCGGACGTCAGCCTCTGGCTCTACGATACCGAGCGGCTGCGCGGAGATTTGAACGCGGCTGAGGAGGCAATGCAGCACGCAACCTTCGATCTCGAGGCGGCAGAGGACGTCATTCAATCGCTTGAGGCACAGAATGCAAAGCTCTTTGAGGCATCGCAGGGAAGCAAGCAGGAGTCCGAAACGCTCCTGTCGCAGATCCACGAGACCACTGAGACCGTACACCGCCTTGACAGCGAGTACCGCGTTGCGGAGAATACGATCTCGCACGCCAAGGATCTGATCGAGGCGACCGAGGGCACGCGCGCGAATACCGAGGCATCGGTTGCGGCTGAGCGTGCAGGTGAGGCGGAGCATATCGCGGCGATCGAGGAATTGCAGGAAAAGCTCGCAACCCTCAACGCGGGGCAGAGCAAGCTTCGCGAGGAGCAGGAGGAGCTGACGGCACGCGAGGAGATGCTCGAGGCGGCAGTTGCCAAGGCGGGCGAGGAGATCCGCGCGCTGGAGAGCGAGGCGATGGACGTGCGCGTACGCATCTCGGTCCTCGAAAATGCAAAAACTACCGATACCAACAAGAACACCTCCGCGCTCACCGAGCTGGAGGGCTATCGCAGGATCTCGGAGGAGCTGGAGTCGCAGTGCGGTGTCAAGCGTCGCACGGTTGAAAAATACGATTCCGAGCTGGCGGCGATCGATCGGGAGATCGAGGAGAATACCGAAGCAAAAAATAAGGCTGCGGAGCAATTGCGCGAGGCAGTTGAGGAATGTAATGCGGAGCGCTTCCGCCGTGATTCGGTCGCACAGAGAATTGCGACGATGAAGGCGATGGAGGAGCATTTTGAGGGATACTCGGGTGCGGTGCGCTTCGTTATGAAGAAATATGAGGAGGGAGCGATCACCGATGCGCACGGCGCGCCGTGCGGAAGGATCTACGGCCCGCTCTCCAAGATCATTTCGGTTGAGGCGAAATACATTACCGCGATCGAGATCGCGCTCGGCGCAAACCTGCAAAACATTGTGGTTGCGGACGAGGCGACGGCAAAGGCGGCAATGTACGCGCTCAAGCGCGGCGAGGCGGGACGCGCAACCTTCTTCCCGCTGACCTCCATGAAGCCCTCTGTCGCAACGCGCGAGATGAACGAGGCGTCGGGCTTCGAGGGGTATATCGGTGTGGCGGATCAGCTCGTCACCACCGATCGAAAATTCGAAAACGTTCTGTCCTCTCTTCTGGGCAAGACGCTGGTATTCGATACCGTCGATCACGCAAACGTGATGGCAAAATCGCTGGGCTACCGTGTCCGCGCGGTCACACTCGACGGTCAGCAGATCAACGTGGGCGGCTCGTTCACGGGTGGATCCGTGCGCACGGGCAACAGCGTTCTGTCCCGTACGGGAGAGATCAAGCGCCTTGAGGAGGAGCAGGAGAAGCTGAGCCGATCGGTCAAGGAGCTTGAGGCGGGCGTTGAGGATCTGCAGAGACGCCAGGAGGATCTGGAGGATGCGGTCTATTCCGCAGAGGATCGCCGCGAGCTGATCGCCGTGCTTCGCAATACCGAGCAGGGACAGCTGGATCAGCTTGAGGCAAAGCACGCCGCAAACCAGACGCTTCTCGATAAGCTCAAGGGTGATATGCGCCAATACGAGGAGGCGCAGGCAAGATATATGGAGGATCTCGGAACGCTTACCGCGGAGGAGAAATCGCTCCGTCACCGCATTGCCGAGCTGACCGAGCTTCGTCTCGATAAGGAGGCGGAGAGAGGCGACGCGATCCTGAGACGCGAGGAGGTCACGTCGGGTATGACCGAGACCTACATTCGCATCAGCGAAACGCAAAAGGATATTGAGACCGAGCGCGTCCTGCGTGACGATGCGTCGGCGCGTGTGGAAAATCTCGTCCGTGAGCTGACCGTGCTTGAGGGCAGGATCAACACGCAGCGGATGCAGATCGAGGTCACCGAGGAGCGTATGCGCGAGAACCGCGAGGCTTACGAGGAGAGCAACAAGCTCCTGGAGGAGCTGAATCTCAAGCGCGCGGAGGTTGAAAAGGATAGCTTTGATTTCGAGCGTAAGCTCAACGAGATCAACGCAAAGCTGCGCGATAAGATGAACCAGAAGGAGCTGATCTTCCGCGAATATACCAAGTGCGAAAGCAAGCTGACGGGTCTGCGCGATACGCAGGACAAGCTGGCAACGAGACTTTGGGACGATTACGAGATGACCAGAGCCGATGCCGTTGCCCTCGGTTATCCTCCCATCACGCGCGAAAATCGCAACGAGATGGTCGCACTGCAGACAGAATGCAAGAATAAGCTCCGCGTGATCGGTCACGTCGACCTCGACGCGGTCAATAAGTATGCCGAGGTCAAGAAGCGCTACGATTATATGAACGGACAGATCACCGATCTCGAAAAGGCGAGACGCGACCTGACGGGAATCATCGATCGCCTGGAGGGCGAGATGAAGACCGCGTTTGTGGATTCGTTCAATAAGATCAACGAGAATTTCGGAAAGGTCTTTGCCGAGCTGTTCGGCGGCGGATCTGCCGAGCTTTCTCTCACCGATCCCGAGAACGTGCTTGAAAGCGGAATCGAGATTAAGGCGGCACCTCCCGGTAAGATCATCAAGAACCTGATGCAGCTGTCGGGCGGTGAGCAGGCGTTTGTCGGTGTCGCGCTCTTCTTCGCAACACTGCAGGTCAATCCCACGCCCTTCTGCATCCTCGACGAGATCGAGGCGGCGTTGGACGAGGTCAACGTTGAGCGTCTGGCACAGTACATCAAGCGGTATTCGCACGGCACGCAGTTCATTATGATCACGCACCGTCGCGGAACGATGGCGGCGGCAGACCGTTTGTACGGTGTCACGATGCCCGAGCACGGAATTTCCAAGGTGCTGATGCTTGACACCAACGATATTTCCAAGAAAGAGGGAGACGAGTGGAATGGGATTTTTGGATAAGATCTTCGGAAAAAAGGATCAGGAGGCACCCAAATCGGCACCCGTGACCGAGGAGACCGCCGCGGAGGCGGAGGAGACGGCAGAGGAGGCGGAGATTGAGACTCCTGCTTTGGAGGAACCGATCGAAGAGGCTGCTACGACGGAGGAGCCCGTTGCGGAACCCTCCGAGGAGCCTGCCTCGGAGGCACCTGCGACTGTGACCGAGGAGGATAGACGCGCGGAGAAGCGTTCCTTCTGGGGGCGCGTCAAGGCGGGGCTTCAGAAGACCAAAAATGCGCTCTTCGGACAGATCGACGACCTGCTCCGTGCCTTTGTCCGCGTGGACGAGGAGCTTTTGGAGGAGCTGGAGGAGATTCTGATCTGTGCGGACGTCGGTGTCAATGCGGCGGAAGCGATCATTGAAGAGCTTCGTGAGGCGATCAAGGATGGCAGACTCAAGGAAAAGGAGCAGGTGCTCTCTACCTTGCAGGAAATTCTCGGACGGATGATCGGGGAGGGCGAGGAGCTGAGACTCACCACTACGCCCAGCGTCATTCTTGTCATCGGTGTCAACGGTGTCGGTAAAACGACCTCCATCGGTAAAATTTCCAATCAACTGCGTCTGCAGGGCAAGAAGGTCGTGGTTGCGGCGGCGGATACCTTCCGTGCGGCGGCAATCGATCAGCTTGCGGTGTGGTGCGAGCGTGCGAAGGTGGATCTCATCCGTCAGAACGAGGGCTCGGATCCCGCGGCGGTCGTGTTCGACGCTTGCCACGCGGCGAAGAATCAGAATGCGGACGTGCTGATCATCGATACGGCAGGACGTCTGCACAACAAGACCAACCTGATGAACGAGCTGGCAAAGATCAACCGTGTCATTGATCGCGAGCTGCCCGGTGCGGCACGCGAAAATCTGCTCGTGCTGGATGCGACCACAGGTCAGAACGCGATTTTCCAGGCGAAGGAATTCAAGAATGCGGCACAGCTCACGGGTCTCATCCTCAACAAGATGGACGGAACGGCAAAGGGCGGCATCGTCATTGCCATTCGCGAGGAGCTTGGCATTCCCGTTAAATTCATCGGTGTTGGCGAAAAGCTTGACGATATGCAGGAATTCGACCAGGCAGAATTCGTCAAGGCATTGTTTGAGTAATTTTTGAAAGGACGCATTATGAAGATCGTACTTGCATCGCGCAACAGAAAAAAGATCGGGGAGCTGCGTACGCTGCTTTCCGAGTCCTTCCCGAATATCGAAATTTTGTCGCTTGACGATGTTGGGATCCACGGTGAGATCGTCGAGGACGGCGAGAGCTTTGAGGAGAATGCACTCATCAAGGCGCGCGCGGCGGCGCAAAGCGGATATATCGGGGTGGGAGACGATTCGGGACTTTCCGTCGATGCGCTCGGCGGTGAGCCGGGTATCTATTCGGCACGGTATGCCGAGCGTTGCGGCAGAGGCGACGATCACAACGATGCGGCAAATAACGAGGCACTCCTTGCGCGGCTTGCGGGGCTTGCACCCGAGGCGCGCGGCGGTGCGTTCGTATGCTCGATCGCTTGCGTGCTTCCCGACGGCAGAGAATTCACCGTCAGAGGAGAGGCGCGCGGCAGAATTCTGGAGGACTATCGCGGAGAGGGTGGCTTTGGCTACGATCCGCTCTTCTGGTATGAGCCGCTTTGCAAAACCTTTGCGGAGCTGAGCTCGGACGAGAAAAATTCCGTCTCTCATCGCGGGCGCGCGATCCGTCTGTTTGCGGATGCGCTTGCGCGTGTGCTTGGTGAGAGCGGCAAGTGAGGTGACCCCAATTGAATCAAGATACCCAAAACAACGGGCAGGGAGAGAACGAGGAGCTGACGCTGCGGTTTTCGGATTATTTTTCGACACCGGGCGTGCGGATCCTGTCGGTCTTTTTCGGCTTGATCGCGGGACTTTTGGTGGGATTGTTTACGGGCTGGCAGATCGGCGTGCTGACGGGTGCGTGCGTGACGCTGGTGGCGTCGATCCTTCTGCCCGTCCTGCTCTACCGTGCCGATCTCCCTTACCTGAAGATCAAGCGAACCATCGAGGAAAAATTCGTGTTTGACGAGCGCGTGCGCTTTGCCGTGCGCGGCGGAAGATCGGTGGGAGGCTTCTTTATCCTGACCGAAAAGAGCATCATTCTGCTTTCTATGGAGCGCGGAACGCACCGCCTCGATCTGAAGCGGGAGGAGATCCGATCGATCTCGATGGAGGAGGATCGCTACTCCATGAAGATTTTTTTGAATGAAAAGCAGTTCATTCTGGTTGCTTCGGGCGTTTGTGAGGAGCTTTACGGCATCCTTTGCGAGAACGGCTGGAATGCAGGCTGACTTGAAGAATAGAGAGGAACAAAAATGATCACATCCAAGCAAAGAGCATATCTGCGTGGGCTTGCAAACGACCTGCCCGCGATCATGCAGATCGGCAAGGGCGGCGTGAGCGAAAATCTCATCAAGACCTTTTCCGATGCCCTTGAGGCACGCGAGCTGATCAAGCTCCACGTGCTGGAGAATAGCGGAGAGGCACCGAAGGAGGTGCTGATCGCACTTGCGGAGGCACTTGATGCAGAGCCCGTAGCGGCGGTCGGACGTAAGATCGTGCTTTACCGCGCATCCGAAAAGCATCCCACCATCGAGCTGCCGAGAGCATGACACGCATCGGTATTTACGGCGGAACCTTTTCGCCACCTCACAACGGGCACCTGCAGGCGGCAAAGGCATTTATGGAGCAGATGTGGCTGGATATTCTGTACGTCATTCCCACGGCAACGCCTCCGCATAAGGAAATGGCAGTGCCCGTTTCGGCAGAGGACCGTCTGGAGATGACGAGACGGGCGTTCTCGTCTGTCGAGGGCGTATACGTGAGTGATCTGGAGATCGCGCGCGGTGGAAAAAGCTATACCGTTGATACGCTTCGCGCACTTTCGGGCGAGGATCGCAGGCTCTTTTTGCTCTGCGGAACCGATATGATGCTCACACTCGATCAATGGAAGGATCCCGAGGAGATCTTTCGGCTATGCTATCCCGTCTACATCCGTCGCGAGGCGGATCCAACGCTCAACGGCGTGATCGTAGAGAAGATCGCGCAGTATCAGCGTGATTTCGGCAAGGTCGTGCGCAGGATCGTGACCGAGCCGATCGAGCTTTCCTCCAACGAGATCCGCGAGCGGCTTGCACAGGGGAAAAAGATTTCCCATTTGGTGCCGCCTGCGGTGGAAACATACATTCGTGACAATCATTTGTACGTTTGAAGAAAAGGGGGATCGCACATAATGATAGAGATTCGTGAGACGATGCTGGATTCCCTGCGCGGAGAGATCGCCTGTGCGATGTCGCCAAAGCGTTTGCGCCACACGCTGGCGGTCGAATCCATGACCGAGCGTCTTTGCGCGCTCTTTTGTCCCGAGGCAACGACTTGGATGCGGGCGGCGGCGCTTTTGCACGATTGCACCAAGGAGCTGGGAACGGCGGAGCAGGAGGCACTCTGCCGCACGTACGGGCTGACCGTTACGCCCTTCGATCTTCTTGCCCCCAAAACCTTGCACGCGCGGACTGCGGCGGCGTGCATCCCCTCGCGCTATCCCGCGTTTGATTGCGCGGAGATACGGGATGCCGTACGTTGGCATACCACGGGACGTGCGGATATGACGCTGTATGAAAAGCTCTTGTATCTTGCCGACTATATCGACGATTCGAGAAGCTTTGAAAATTGCGTGCTCCTGCGCCGCTACTTCTGGGGAGCGGCTCCCGAGCGGATGGAGAGAGCGGAGCTTGATGCGCTTCTTTGCGATACGCTCATCCTTTCGTTCGATATGACGATGCGTGATCTGCTTGCGGAGGGCACTCCCGTAGCACCCGATACGGTCGCGGCACGCAACGCACTCTTGCTTGAACGCCAAGCGCGTCAGTAAGTGCGGTTGTCTCCACCTCTACATACGAAACAGGGAAGAGGTGGAATATGAAAAAACGTTTTGGAGCGGTGCTGCTTGCACTCCTGCTGCTCCTCTCGCAGACCTCCTGTACAGAGGTGCGGGCGGCAGGCACGGAGGAGGGCTTACACCGTATCACAAGGATTCTTCTGCTGGGGCTTGACCGTGCGGCATCTCTTGCCGATACGGTGATGCTCGTCACGGTCGACGAGACCGCGGGGGAAGCGCGGATTTTGCAGATCCCGCGTGACACCTATGCAGAGTATACCCAAAAGACCTACAAAAAACTCAACGGCGCACCCGCGGCGCTCGGAACAGAGGGATTTTTACAGTTTCTCTCGCACACGCTCGGTGTTCGCATCGACCGCTTCGTAACGCTCCGTCCGCAGGCACTCCGACGGATCGTGGATGCGATCGGAGGCGTGGACGTCTGCATTCCGCAGCCGATGTACTATTCCGATCCCGCGCAGGGCTTGGAGATCGCGCTGGAGGCAGGGGAGCGGCGGCTGACGGGAGCGGAGGCAGAGCAATTCGTGCGCTTTCGCGCGGGCTATGCCAATGCGGATCTTGGTCGACTTGACGCGCAAAAGCTTTTTCTTTGCGCATTTGCCAAGCGTTGCAAATCGCTCACGGTCGGAGAAATGCTTCGTGCAGCTCTCGGCGCGCTTACCACGGTCGAGACGAATCTCGGCGTACACGAGGTGGTGCGTCTGTGCGGCACTCTGCGTGCCTGCGATCCCGACGCCACTCCGATGAAAACGCTTTCGGGGGAGGCTGTTCAGGGCGGGAGCGGTGCGTGGTATTATGCCGTGAACCGTGCGGAGGCGATCCGTGACGTGCGAGCGTACCTTCTTCCCACACACTACAAGGACGCGGATTTTGATCCCGATCGCGTGCTTGACCGCGAGGATGAGCCCTCGTTTCACAGGATCTATGAGGCGGATGCCGAGGTGTCCGACCCAAACGGATAAAAGGAAAGGAACATGATCAATGGAAGAAATGATGCAAGAAAAATTGCCGCCGCTCGACGCGCTTGACGCCGAGGCGGTTGCACACGCGATCTTTGACGTGCTGGATGCGAAGAAGGCGAGAGACATCAAGGTGCTGCGCGTTGAGGACCAGACCGTGCTTGCGGATTATTTCGTCATTTGCACGGGTAATTCGTCCACGCAGGTCAAGTCACTGGGCGGAGAGGTCGAGTATAAGCTCGGTCTGCGCGGAGTCGATCCCGCTCATTTTGAGGGAAGGGACAACAATGCGTGGGTCATCCTCGATTACAGCTCGGTCATCGTGCATATTTTCAGTCGTGAGGCACGCGATTTTTATAAATTAGAAAAGCTTTACGGAGACGCGGAGGAGATCAAGTATCTCGGAATTGACGACCGCGCCGACGCGGAATAAAGAAAGGGAGACAAACAATGAAGTACGATTTCAAGCAAGTAGAGCCCAAATGGCAAAAAAAGTGGGATGACGCGAAGGTTTTCCACGCAGAGGACATCAGCGAAAAGCCCAAGTATTATACCCTCGTAGAGTTCCCGTATCCCAGCGGAGCGGGTATGCACGTCGGACACATCAAGGCATATTCCGGTCTCGAGGTGGTTTCGCGCAAAAGAAGAATGCAGGGATACAACGTGATGTTCCCGATCGGATTTGACGCATACGGACTTCCCACCGAGAACTACGCGATCAAAACGGGTACGCATCCCCGCATTGTAACCGACCGCAATATTGAGAAGTTTACCTCGCAGCTCAAGCGCGTCGGCTTCTCCTTCGATTGGGATCGCGTTGTCGATACCACCGAGGAGAGCTACTACCGCTGGACGCAGTGGATCTTCCTCAAGATGCTGGAAAAGGGACTTGTGTTCCGCGATACGGCACTGGTCAACTATTGCCCCAGCTGTAAGGTCGTTCTTTCCAACGAGGATTCTCAGGGAGGCAAATGCGACATCTGCCACAGCGACATCGTGCAGAAGTCCAAGGCGGTCTGGTATCTCCGCATCACCGAGTATGCCGATAAGCTTCTGGAGGGACTTGAAACGGTCGATTACCTCCCCAACGTCAAGCAGCAGCAGGTCAACTGGATCGGCCGCTCCACGGGTGCTTTCGTCAACTTCTCGCTCCGTGAGATCGACGAAAAGCTCCGCATCTACACCACGCGCCCCGATACGCTCTACGGCGTAACCTTTATGGTCATCGCACCCGAGCATCCCATCATCGAGGCAAACCGTGACCGCATCGCAAATATCGACGCACTTGACGCATACCGCGAGGAGTGCGCGAAGAAGACCGAATTTGAGCGTACCCAGCTCGTCAAGGAGAAAACGGGCGTTCGCATCGAGGGCTTGACCGCCATCAATCCTGTCAGCGGCAAGGAGATCCCGATCTACATCTCGGATTACGTTATGATGGGCTACGGAACGGGCGCGATCATGGCAGTTCCCGCACACGATGAGCGCGACTGGGCGTTTGCAAAGAAGTTTGGCATCGATATCATCGAGGTCATCAAGGGCGGCAACATTGAGGAGGGCGCATACGCGGGAGACGGCGAGATGGTCAACTCCGAGTTCCTCAACGGTCTGACCAACAAGAAGGATTCCATCGCGCGTATGCTGGAGCATCTCGAGGCAGAGGGCATCGGCGAGCGCGGCGTACAGTACAAGATGAAGGATTGGGCGTTCAACCGCCAGAGATATTGGGGTGAGCCGATCCCGATCGTTCATTGCCCGCATTGCGGAATCGTGGGCGTTCCCTACGAGGAGCTTCCGCTCCGTCTGCCCGACGTGCAGAATTTCGAGCCCGGCGAGGGTGGCGAGAGCCCCTTGGCAAAGATCGAGTCCTACGTCAACTGCAAGTGCCCCAAGTGCGGCGGCGATGCAAAGCGCGAGACCGATACGATGCCTCAGTGGGCAGGCTCGTCCTGGTACTTCCTGCGCTACATTGATCCGCACAACGACAAGGCACTCGCAGATCCCGAAAAGCTCAAGTATTGGATGCCCGTCGATTGGTACAACGGCGGTATGGAGCACGTTACCCGTCATATGATCTACTCGCGCTTCTGGCACAAGTTCCTCTATGACCTCGGCATCGTTCCCACTGCGGAGCCTTACGCAAAGCGTACCGCGCAGGGTCTGATCCTCGGTCCGGACGGTGACAAGATGTCCAAATCCAAGGGCAACGTTGTCGACCCCAACGACGTCGTTGACGTTTACGGCGCGGACGTTCTCCGTACCTACGTCCTCTTTATGGGTGACTACGCATCTGCGGCACCTTGGAACGAAAGCTCGATGAAGGGCTGCAAGCGCTTCCTCGACCGCGTAGGAGAGCTGACCGAGATGCTGACGGATAAGACCGATCCCAAGCTTGAGTCCGCCTTCCACAAGACCGTCAAGAAGGTTTCGCTCGATATCGAGGAGCTGAAGTTCAATACCGCGATCGCATCGATGATGGATCTGCTCAATAAGATCTACGATGCAGGCTCGCTCACCCGTGAGCAGCTTTCTATGCTCGTCCGCATTCTCTGTCCCTTTGCACCGCACCTCTGCGAGGAGATGTGGGAAGCTCTGGGCGGCGAGGGCTTCTGCGCGCTGGCAAAGTGGCCCGAATGGGATGAGGCAAAGACGGTGGATAGCACCGTTGAGGTTGCGGTTCAGGTCAACGGCAAGCTCCGCGCGACCATCGAGCTGCCCCTCAATTGCCCCAAGGATGAGGCAATCGCCATCGCAAAGGCGGATGCTCGCGTAGCGGCATTTGTCGATGGAAAGACCGTAATCAAGGAAATCAGCGTCCCCAACAAGATCGTCAATATCGTTGTAAAGGGATAAAAGGATGTTTTTGCAGGGGAAGCTTCTTAAAAGGAAGCTTCCCCTGCGCCACCGTCGTAGCTTTTTTACATTCACTCCCAAAAAGGAGAAAATATGACACAGGTTTTGATTTTGTCGGCGGACGCGCTGTTTGCGCGAATGCTCGCGATCGAGCTGGAGATGCAGGGGATATCGGTTTGCTGTGAGGCAGAGCCGCCTCGCGAGGCAGAAGCTGAGATCGTGTTGCTGGATCTTGACACCGCTATGCCGCCGCAGAATGGAATTTATCGATATATGATCGGGTTTACCTGTCGTTCGGCATCCACGGGCGCGGACGCGGGCAGACTTTGCTCGCTCGTTTTGCGCCGACCGTTTGAAATGCGCCGCTTCCGTGAGGAGATCGGCTCGCTTTTGTCGGGGCAGGAGACGCGCAGAGAGGAAATTCAGCTTTCTGCCGATCACACGCAGGTTTGGCTTCCCGACGGAGAACGGATCGCCGTCAGCCCCAAGGAGGGAGCGGTGATGGCACTTCTGCTCGCCCGACGGGGAGAGGTGATCACGCGGGAGGAGCTTGCCGCCGTGATCGGTGAATCGACGGCAAACAAGGCGGAGGTCTATCTCTGCTATCTGCGCCGAAAGCTGGAAACGCCCGAGCGACGTCTGATTCAGACCGTGCGCGGCAAGGGCTATCGGCTACTGTAATTTTACAAAGGAGAAGGATTATGATTCGCTTATTCGATCAGAACGTTTGGGGAAATTATCATAAGGCTACCTATTCTATCGGGAACCGCAACGCGCTTATTTATAAGGAGATCAAGGCTTACGACGCGGACATCTGCGCGTTTCAGGAGTGCAATCCCACCACGAGCCGCGCCAAGGAGGTTGACATTGCCGCACTGATGGCGGAGCGCTACGAGGAGGTCGAGCCGCAGCTGGCAGAGCGTAATTTTACGCCTCTTTTCTACCGTCGATCGCGCTTTGATGTGCTTGACAGCGGATATGAGCTGTATGAGGGACTCAACGACGTCAACTCCAAATCCATCACGTGGGCGGTCTTTTCGGATCGGCTCGAGGGTGGAAAATTTGCCGTCCTCTCTTCCCATTTTTGGTGGAAATACGAGTCCGAGGCGGATTTTGCGCAACGCATTGCAAACGCGCATCAGCTCAAGGCTTGCTGTGACCGTATTGTTGCGCAGCACGCCGTTCCCGTGCTGGTTACGGGAGATTTTAATTGCGGCGAGGGCGCAAAGCAGGGGGATGCTCCTTATCTGGAGCTGGAGGAGCTTGGATTTATTGACGTGAGAAAGGGTGCGACACGCACGACCGACCGTCATACGCATCATTCCTATCCCATCCGCCAAGAGGATGGTACCTACGTTGGCGAGGAGATGCCCTTCAACACGCTCGATTACGTATTTCTTTACAACGGCGGCGCGGTAGAGCTTGCCTCCTTCAACGTATTGGTGGATAAGACCGCACTCTCTTCCTCCGATCATTGTCCGCTCCTTGCCGAGTTCAAGCTGATCCGCGAATGCGAAACGTTTGTCAATTTTGCACACCGCGGCGCGAGCGAATACGCGGCGGAGAACACCCTCTCCTCCTTCTATCTCGGACTTCGTATGGGGGCGAACGGAATTGAGACCGACGTGCAAAGAACGCGTGACGGGGTCCTCGTTCTCTTCCACGACGATACGCTCTCGCGCGTGACCGCGTGCGAGGGAGAGGTTGCGGATTATACCTATGAGGAGCTTTGTCGGATGCGTGTACGCAACGGCACGACGGGCGAGGAGGATATCGTGGTCCGCTTTGAGGACTTTCTGCGTTACTTCGGCTGGCGCGATCTCACCTTTGCCATTGAGATCAAGAAGGTCGGCTACGAAAAAGAGGTTATCGATATGCTTGAGCGGTTTGATATGCGTGAGAAAACCGTTGTCACGTCCTTCAAATTTGCGTGCATCGAGAGTGTCAAGGCATACCGTCCCGATTATCGCGTCGGCTATCTCATCAAGGATCTCGACGATGAAAAATACGCGCAGATGAAGCGCATCGGGTGTGAGCAGATCTGTCCGCAAGCCAAATACGTAACCGCCGAAAAGGTGCGCGCGTGGAGGGAGCTGGGATTTTCTGTTCGCGCGTGGGGCGTTTCGAATGCAGAGCTGATGAAGGCGACCACCGACGCAGGCGTTGACGGTATGACCGTCAATTTTCCCGATCTTTTAACTGCGTACCTGAAAAAATGATCGGGATTATCAATGCCCATCCCATCAATTGAAAGAGACACGGACTTAAAAATACAGAAGCCCCCCGTTCCCGTCATGCACTAAATGAGCGTTGGGACGTGGGGAAGGGAGCCGCTTCCTTGAAAAGAAGCGGCTCCCTTTTTCATAATTTTCGGTTTCCCCTGCAATTCTGTTCCGCTGATCCTCTTTTTTTGCTTAAAGGGTTGATTTTTGGCGAAAAATATGATAGAATAGGAAAGGCGAAAAGAACCGAATGATAGGATACGAGGTCTTTTCGCGCTTTTTGTATCCGAGTGGAATAACCGATGAAGGAGATTATGGTTTTGAACACGAAGAATTTAAGAGAGGATCGCCGCTTTTTGTCCTCGATCGACCGCGGCATCGACTACGTACTGAACTTTTTTATCATATACGTTGCGTACTTGATCGACACGGTGGTTTACCCCTACCGTGAGTATCGGTCGTTGGAGGAGACGTTGCCGCAGCTGCTGCTCTTTATTGCTCTGGTAACGTTCTTTATGACCATCCTCTACAACTACAACAACGTCTATCAGCCGATCCGTACGCACAGAATGCGCTTTTTTGTCGGACGGATCCTGCTCTCCAATCTGGAAATGACCGTTCTGTTCGTCATCGTGATCCAGATCTTTGCGGATGAGCCTGCACCCTATTACAGCACGTGGCTGCTGCTTTCCATGCTTGTCAGCTCGGTCGTTCTGATCTCAAAGAAGATCTGTATGATCTCGGTGCTCAACAGCCTGCGCTCAAACAAGCGGAATATCAAGCATATCCTGCTCGTTACGGACAGCCAGGAAATGACCGACGAATATATGGAGGAGATCCTGCAGAACCCGCATTTCGGCTACTCCGTGATCGGTTACGTCGGAAATCTGAGCATTATCGGACTCCCTCACCTGGGAACCACGGGAGACCTTGACCGCATTCTGACCGAATACCGCCCCGACGAGGTGGTGATGGCGTTTGATACGGTGCGAAAAAAGATGATCACCAAGTACGTTTCCATCTGCAACGATCACTGCATCAAGGTGCTTTTCGTGCCTGCCATCTGCGGATACTTCAAGTCTCCCAAGCAGGTCAACGTGGTGGGTAACCTCCCCGTCATCGATATTCGCAGTAATCCCTTGGATAATCCCGCAAACCGCTTTGCAAAGCGCTTGCTCGATATTGCGGCGTCGGGACTTTTGATCCTTCTGACCTCACCCCTGATGATCTTTACGGCAATCGGCGTGCGTCTCTCTTCTCCCGGTCCCATCTTTTTCCGTCAGACGCGCGTGGGATTGAACAACCGCGAATTCACAATGTACAAATTCCGTTCCATGCGTGTCAACGATACGCAGCAGACGGGTTGGTCGACCGAAAAGGATCCCCGTAAAACACGCTTCGGCGCGTTTATCCGCAAATTTGCGCTGGATGAGCTGCCGCAGTTCTTTAACGTGTTCAAGGGGGATATGAGCTTGGTCGGTCCCCGTCCCGAGGTGCCCTTCTACGTTGATAAATTCAAAAACGAGGTGCCGCTGTATATGCTGAAGCACGCGGTGCGCCCCGGTATTACGGGCTTGGCACAGATCAAGGGCCTGCGCGGAGACACCTCCATTCAGGCGCGCATTGACGAGGACATCAACTATATCGAGCATTGGTCCTTCTGGGAGGATATCCGGATCCTCATTCTCACGCCCTTCTGCGCGGTCAACCGCCACGAGAAGTATGCGGCGAAGGAGGAGGAAGAGGAGAAGAAGAATGCCGACCGTGCGCGTGCGCGTGCCGAAATGGACGCGAAGGAGGAAGGGGAGAAGTATGAGTAAAAAGCTGCTCTACGTTGCTTCGACCGCCTCGCACCTGCGTCGCTTTCATATGCCGTATATCCGTGCGTTGCGCGAGGAGGCGGACGTGCGCCTGATGGCAACGGGCGATCCCGAATTTCTGGATTTTGATCTTCCCTTTGAAAAAAGTATGTTCAGTGCGTCAAACCTCAAAACGATCTGCAGGATCCGCAAGATCCTGCGCCGCGAGAAATTTGACGCGGTGATCCTGAATACCTCGCTTGCGGCGTTCCTTGTACGCGCGGCAATGATCGGGATGCGCCACCGCCCCTACGTGCATAACGTGGTGCACGGCTATCTCTTTGACGAGCCGATCGGCTCGGGTAAGGAGAGGATCCTCAAGCTCTGTGAGCGCATTTTGCGCCGTCAGACCGATACGGTCACGGTTATGAATGAGATCGACCTTAAAATTGCAACGAAAAATCGCTTTTGCCGAGGCGACGTTGCGTTTTGCTACGGAATGGGGGTGGATCTTCCCACCGACCGTCCCACGCCAAACGTCGCTTTGCGCGCGCAATACGCAAATTTGAACGAGTGGCTTTGCACCTTTGTGGGAGAGCTGAGCGGACGGAAAAATCAGACGTTTCTCATCAATGCGATCGCCGAAATGCGCC
Source organism: Eubacteriales bacterium (assembly GCA_045632205.1). Taxonomy (GTDB): domain Bacteria; phylum Bacillota; class Clostridia; order Oscillospirales; family CAG-272; genus UMGS1865. The sequence goes on along the minus strand of JAZQWH010000061.1, from coordinate 3,585 downwards.
GTCGCGGGCTTCCCGTCAAGCTTTTGCTCGTCGGAGAGGGTGCCGCACGCCCCGAATTGGAGGCGCAGATCCGAGAATTGGCTTTGGAGGAGACGGTATTTCTGCTTGGAAACCGCAAGCCCGTGCTGCCTTATCTCGCGATCTCCGATCTTTATCTTTCCGCAAGCAGGATCGAGGGATTGCCATTTAATATTATGGAGGCGATGGCAATGGGGCTTCCCATCGTCGCGTCCGATGCAAAGGGGCAGACCGATCTTTTGGCGGATCTGCCGCATGCGATCTATCCGCGCGGGGATATGGACGCCCTGATCGCTGCCGTGAATGCAAAAATCGGGGCAGGGGAGCGCGGCTTGGGTGCCGTGGAGTACCCCGCTCTTGCGCGCTACCGTCTGGATGCCGTGCGCGAGGAAAACCTCGAATTACTCAGGAAAGGATGGAACTGAGCGATGGTTCGCTTTTTGGAATATTGCCGTGCGTTTTATAAGGGCGTTTATTATCCCATCCTGGTTCTGTTGCTCGTTTTTGCGGGACATACGATGAAGATGGAGCTGATCTTTGGCGGTATTATGATGTTGACCGTCATCTTCGGACTTCTGATCAGCCACGACGTCAAGTTTACGATGATGCCGCTTCTGGCAACCTTTTTCATCATTCCCGCGCGGAATTTTACCCCCTCCGAGCCGGGATACGGTGAATATTATCTCCGTCCCGCAGTCTTTATCTATCTTGTGGTGCTTGCCTCCTGCGTTGCCGCGTCGATCCTCTTTTTTGTCATCCGCAATCGCAAGATCGCAAACCCCATCAAGGTCCGCGGGCCGTTTTTGAGCATCGTGATCTTCTGCGGAGTGATGCTTCTCAACGGTCTGTTCTCGGAAAATTATACGGTTATGAACATGGGCTTTTCGGTGTTTATGGTGCTTGCCATGCCCGTGGTCTACCTGCTCTTTGCGGGATTTTTGCACTTTGAGCGCTCGCTGATCGATTATTTTATGCGCTGTCTCGTTGGCATCGGAATGCTCATTTGCGCCGAGCTGATGGTGGTTTATGCCACCGACGTCCGCTTCGTTGCGGGAGACATCGTCAAGGAGAGCGTTGTGCTGGGATGGGGCGTATGGACGAACGTCGGCAGTATGCTTGTGTTCCTGATGCCCGCGTGCTTCTATTTCGCACACTCGCACAAGCGCGGCTGGATCGGTTACGTGCTGGGACTTATCGAGCTGTTCGGCATCCTGCTCTCGCAGAGCCGTGCCGCATTGCTCGTCGGAGCGGGCTCCTTCGTGCTTTGCGTGCTCTATCTTTGCTTCTCGGGCAAGAATAAGAAGCTCAACCGAATCCTTACGCTGACGCTTCTGGCGCTCGGGCTGATCTCTTTGCCGTTCCTCTTTGATAAGCTGATGACGCTTCTCGGGAACTTCTTTGAGCAGGGCTTGGGAGATAACGGACGGTTTGACCTTTGGAAGAGCGCGTGGAATGCCTTTTTGCGCAATCCCGTCCTCGGATCGGGCTTCTACGACGTGTGCCACTATGAGGGCTGGGGAATGTTCGGAATGCCGCAGATGTGCCATAACACGATCCTGCAGGTGCTGGGTACGATGGGTGTTCTCGGTATTCTTGCTTATGCGTACCACCGCTACGAGACCGTGCGCCTCGTCGCCGTCAAGCCGACTCCGATCAAGACCTTCCTTGGAATCTGTATCCTCGGATTCCTCCTCTTCGGTATGCTCGACGTTGTCTTCTTTATCGCATACCCCAATATGTTCTATACTCTTATGATCCTCTTTATGCAGTACTCCGACCTCCCCGACGAGGTTATGTACATATGAGAGATTGAGAGGATTTGTTGTCTGCGCTTCTATCGATTGGTAGAAGCGCAGGCTTTTTATTTCTTTGACAGACAAAACAAAAAAGTCTGTTTCACAATCACAGGAAAGTGGAACAGACTAAAATTAAATATTATACGTATCCCCTTATGAAAGGTTCTTGGTGTGGGTAGGGGTATGGTGGAGGGAGCCCCTTCTTTCAAGAAGGGGCTCCCTCCACCATAATATACCCTCGTTTAATTAAAACTTCGGTGCGGGATAGGAGGCCTTGTCGGCGAGGACGAGATCGAGGATATCCTCGTATTTTGTCCACTCGACGCGGTCGGAAAGGTTTTTCTCCACGCGCTTTGCAACGGTTTCAAGGACGCGAATTCCGGTGCCGAGACCGTTGGACATCATACTCTGCCAATGGGTGCAGATGATGGGATAGCCGTTGGAATTGAGGATGTCGACGATGTCGCCGCCCTTGCCGTCCTCGGTGATGAGCATATCGGCAACGCGGGAGACGAACTCGTCGCTCGTTTCGGTGGTATCAATGGTCTGCCAGATGCGGTCGCGCGTGCTGGAGGGGATGGAGACAACTGTTCTGCCGTCCTCCTCAAGTGCGACCCACGGTCTTGCGTTGGGACGCTCGCGGAGTGTGCGGAGGAAGTACCAAGCCTTTTTGGATCCGTTGACCTCATAGACCGCCTTGGAGATCGCGGCACAATATTCCTCCTCGACCTCAATGCCGAAGTCCCAGGGAGAGGTCACACCGATCGCGGTGATGCCTGCCTCCTTGAGAATGGAGAGCGCCTTTGCGATGTAGGGGGTGAGCGTTTCGCGCGTTTGCGTTGCCGCCCAATCACGCTCGTTGAGCGGGAGGGGCTTGCCTGTTTCGAGGTCGATTGCCATATTGTGCGTCAGGATCTCGGGACAGAGCGAAAAATTCTTCTGTACACGGGTTTTAACGGTATCCATCCAATCTCGGAGCGTCTCCTCCGAAACGCCCTCAAAGCCGTGGAGAATATCACCCTGATTTGCCGCCATCGGAACGACCGAAAACTTACCCTTAATGCCGTTTCTTTCGATCACGTCGCAGAAGCGGTATAAAAGCTCGTTGGGATAGAATTTGACTAAGGGTCTGCCGTCCTTGGTAAAGGGGGGATTGATATGATAGTGATAGACTGCGACACCCGGTGCGGGATCGTCAACGATCAGGCTGATCGGAACCTTTTTCATCGTGTATTCTCCTATGCTGTCAGATTGCCGAGAAGGGCGTGAGTGCGCCGCAGGCATCCGCACTGCGTCTCATATGCTCTACGAGGCGAATGGTGTTTGCCGCGCTGGAGGCAGGGTTTCTTTCGTTCTTGATCTTGCCGTTGATGACGTCGCAGAAGTATGCAAGCTCGCCCTCCTGACCGCTGATCGACTTCAATTCGACCTTGTAGGACTCTGCGCCGTCCTTGGGATAAACGGTGAGCTTAGAGCTGCCCTCAAGGGTTACGGTCGCAAGCTCAAAATCAATGCGGCTGTTTGCATGGAAGGGAACTCCCGTGAGCGTCCAGTCGCCGATGGCGGTAATGGGGGTGGCGTCTCCGTAGAAGAAGGAGGTGTGGACGGTATCGTGACGGCAGACGGTGGTGGAGGCGTGACAGCTGACCGCCTCGGGCTCTCCGAAGAGGTAACGGATGATGTCAACGTCGTGTACGTGAAGGTCGGTGATGCATCCGCCCGAGCGCTCGGGATCCATAAACCACTGCTCCCAGCCCCAATAGGGAGGCTC
>JAZQWH010000060.1:0-1737 GCA_045632205.1 Eubacteriales bacterium | reverse complement strand
CGATCAGCGTGATCGTTGTATGAATCCGCCTTCTGCGGCGACGGGCACGGATCCCCATGGCAAGCACCTCCTGTCACTCAAAAATAACCATTTTATATTATACCATAACAGCAATATTTTGTCAATACTTTTCATCATATTTTTTCACAATATATAGTTGTTTTTAGGGACAGTTCACCACTACATATTCCGTTTTGTCGCAGATAAATGCATTTTTGTCGTATGCGACACGAACAGATGACATATTTTATATTGATGAACATTTATTATCTATAAATTTCGCTTCCGCTCCGACAGTAAAAAAGCGGTATTTGAAAAAAAGCAAGCCGTTTTTTTGCGCTTCCCTATTTACATTTTTCGCGCGTTCGTGTATAATAGAGCTATCACCTCAAAAGGAGGCATCTCTATGAATCGGATCCCCGAGCAATACCGCGACCTGCGCCGCCACGTTTTCTTAACCGATCTCAGGCGCATCATCGGCTACGTTCTGTGGGTGGCGCTCTTTCTCGGAAGCGCCGTTTTCTACAATTACAATCACCAGACCTATTCGGATGACCGAAAAATGCTGGGTTGGCGCCTTTTTGCGCTCATCGTTTTTGCCCTGGTTACGGGATTTTTCCTCTTCCGCATCTGGAAATTCTTTACCGACCGCACCTTTTCGGGCAAAATCGAGCAATCGGGGCTGACACACGATTACACGCCGTCCGACACGCCCTACGGCTTCAAGCCCGCATCCTATGCCGAGCGCATCCGCAAAAAGATCCGTATTCGCACCTCGAGCGGAAGGGTTCGCCGTCTGCGCTTCGATCAACGCATCGGCTCCTATTGGTACTATGCGGATGGGCAGGAGATCGTGCATTTTCACGGCTGTCCCTACCCCCTCAATCTCGATCCGGAGGCTCCGCACGGCTACGTCTGTGTTGCCTGCGGAAAAATGCACGGCTCTCTCATCGAAGAATGCGACGCCTGCTTCCTCTCGCTGATCGATCCCAAGGAGATTGCCGCGCAACAAAAAAAGCCGTGATCCCTCACGGCTTTTTTCATCTGATATATCTTTGATTTGCACCTCCCCAACGGGAAACAAAGGAGGATCCACTATGAAAACGCTCTACGTCTCCGATCTTGACGAAACGCTGCTTCGCTCCGACGAAACGCTCTCCCCGTTCACCGTCGAAGCGCTCAACCGACTCATCGATGGCGGAATTCACTTTTCCTATGCCACCGCACGTTCCTATCATACCGCCTCTCAGGTCACACGGGGCTTGTCACCCAAGCTTCCGCTCATCGTCTATAACGGTACCTTCATTCTCGAAAACGGTACGCAACGGCAATTGCTTTCCAATCTGTTTCGCGCAGAAGAGACCAAGCGGATCCTCGACCGCCTCCTTGCCGCAGACGTCTTTCCGATCGTCCACGCCTTTCTCGACGGAGTGGAAAAATTCTCCTACTGTAAGGACAAAATAAGCCCCGCACAGCAAAAGTTTTTGAACCGACGCATCGGAGATCCGCGTGAAAATCCCGTAAGAGATCCGCAAGCGCTCTACTGTGGAGACGCGTTTTGCATTGCGTGTATGGATACCCCCGAAAAGCTCCGTCCCCTTTACGATGCTATGCAAGGAGAATTTGCCTGCAACTACTTCCGTGACGGTTACACAGACGAGCAATGGCTTGAGCTGAATCCCGTAAGCGCCACCAAGGCGAACGCGATCCTCTCCCTCAAGGAGATGCTCGGCTGTG
>JAZQWH010000059.1:0-17403 GCA_045632205.1 Eubacteriales bacterium | reverse complement strand
CCCGCATCCGCAGAGGTGTCGCGGAACATTCCAACGGTGTAGTAGCCTGCGCTTTCTCCGCCAAGCTCCTCCAAAATCTCCTTCATCCATTTGTCGGCGCGCGTCTTGGCAGGATCATAGGGGCTGGACATCATACCCGTGATCCAAACGATCCTGACGTCCTCGCCGTGTGCGGTGCGGATCTTTTGGAGCAGGAGCCTTGCCGCCGCCTTGTATTCGCTCTCCGCCGTGAGCAGTGCATCGTCCGCAAGGGAGGCGACCTGCGCGTTATCGTTCGTGTTGAGGTTGACCACAACGACGTCCGCCTGTCTTGCAGGGGTGTACGGCGTGTCACCGCGGTAGCGGTTGTTGAGGTCGTAGGAGGCGGACATATTGACAAACTTATCCGCGTGGCGGGAGGTGCTCATACAAACGCCGATGCCCGAAACGGCAACGACCGAGTAGTCGGCGTCAAGCTTGTTTGCCGCTTGAACCGCGTAGGTGTTGCTTCCGTCCGCAGGGGAGGTATCCCCAATGCCGTAGCCGCAGGTAATGGAGTCTCCGACAAATTCGATCAAAAGCTCGCGGTCGGCGGGCTTTTCCTTCAGCTCTCCGTAGACCTCAATGCCCGTGAATGCGGCAAGAAGCGCGGTGTTTCCGCTTTCAGCCATATGACGGCGGACGAGGCGGAAGGTATGCTCACCGTTGGAGAGATTGCTTGCGATGACAGAGGTGTTTGTGCCCGGATAGAAGATCGCAGGCTTGACCTGCAGGATCCCGTCCACAAAAACGGAAAAAAGGACCATTCCGGAGCATTTTGTCGAGACGGAAACCTTGTCCTCGCATACAGCCGTAAATTCGATGCCCGAAGCGGACCAATCTGCCGTAATGCCGCCGTTAATTTCCATTCCTCTGCCGTGGATCTTTATTTTGTCAAGGCATTGGGGAATGGAATAGCTCTTCTTTTCAAGACCGAGGATCACGGGCGGCTCGGGCTCGGGCGTTGGGTCAGGCGTGGTCGGAGTCGGCGTGGTGATCTCGGCGGGGGTCGTTTCGGTATCGGTGGTGACGTCGGGATCGTCGTTTCCGCGATCGCAGGAAAGGAACGTGAGGAGCATTGCCAATACAAGCAAAAGAGTGAGTAGCTTTTTCATATCTCTGCCTCCGTAGTCGAATTGATATTAAACTATTGTAGCATTTTTTTTCAAGAATGTCAAGCACGGGCGAGTAATGACAAAGAAAAAAGCAAGTGTGATCACTTGCTTTTTTCAAATCGGCTTAGCTTTCGAGCTGTCTGCCGAGGAATCCTGCGGCGGTGAGGATGAGCTTGTGCTCGGTTTCGGTGTCGGGGCGATCGGTGCATTCGGTCTGCTCCCCACAGACCGATGCCACACAGCCAACCACGTCTCCCGCACAAATAATGGGCATTGCGCAACGCACGTAGTGGTTGCCTCCGTCCGCAAGAACGGGGATCTGCTCGCGGTCCTCGCGGTGAAAATAGAGCGTCCGTCCCTCCATGATCTCCTCAAGAGGCTTGGAGAGCGAGCGCTCGTTGTAGTCCTTTTTGGGGACTCCCGCGCAGGCGATCACGGCGTCTCGGTCACAGATCACGACCGAGAGAGAGCAAACGCGATGGAGCGTGTCTGCGTACTGTGCCGCGAAGGATGCAAGCTCGCCGATGGGGGAATACTTCTTAAAAATGACCTCCCCCTCGCGGTCGGTATAAATTTCGAGCGGGTCGCCCTCACGGATCCGCATGGTTCTTCTGATTTCTTTCGGGATCACGACACGTCCGAGGTCGTCGATCCTTCTCACAATTCCTGTTGCTTTCATTTGTATAAATCTCCTTGTTTATTATCGGCTTTGCGCTTGCGCAAAGCGGCGTGAAAAAACCATATGATAGACAACGCAGATCTATGCTTTCACGCCTATTCTCACTCATTTTAAAGATTTGTGCTGTTAGTATCTGCAAAACGAGGAGAATTATACTTGCATTATTTTGAGAATTTGATATTACAGCTGAACAAACAAAACAAGCAGGCACACGCAACCGATGCGTGTGCCTCTCGTTGTAATTTAATCTTTCTTTTCACGCCTGTATTCGCTTGGGCTAACGGCGTAAGTTGCCTTGAAGATCTTGGAAAAATAGTTGTAGTCGGGGATTCCGCAAAGAAGCGCGATTTTATTGATGGGAAGCTCGGTGGTGCTGAGCAGCTTGCAGGCGTAGGTCAGCCTGCTTTTTTTGATGTACTCCGCAGGGGTGCAATCGAAGTATTCCTTGAAGATGTGGTAGATCTCGCAGTGTGAGAGATGGAATCTTGAGCAAAGTCGGGAGACCGAAAGGGGCTCGGCGACGTTTTCACGGATATACTGCTTGATCTGCGCGTCGATGGCGTTGTTGTGCGAACGGATCGCCTTTTTGAGCAGCTCGTATCCCGCACAGGCGTCTAAGATGCGGAATGCGGAGCTTAATTTTTGCGAGGAAACGGTGGGAAGCGTGTCGTAGGTTAGCCGCAAGCGGTCGATCAGCTCTTTCGGGAGATTTTTTGCGATCACGTCAAACGGCGGAGCCCCCGATTCCTTGATCTGTCCCAGCATGATAAATCCGATCACCTGATTGTCGTAGAGAATTGGGGAAACGCACTCTCCAAGCCCTGCGTGACAGGTATAGCTATACTGACTGTGCGTTTTTCGGCAGTGCGCAAAGGCAAGCTTATCGCAATCCTTGCATTTGTTATCCATCTGTTCGTCCGTTCTCAAGATCTCGCAAAAGTGGCTGAATTTGACGGGATAATAGCAAAGCTCGTTGCCGTCGAGATCGTAGAGGCAGGTTTTGATCCCCGTCAGATTGTAAAAGTCCTGTAGCAGAAGCTCCATGCTTTTTGGTTCTAAATTTGACATGTTAGTATTTCTCCATACGATTTTACCATAGGTTTATATAAATTATACTATAAAGACGGGAAATAATCAAGTATAATTGTAAAAAAGGAGGTCGGAATATGAATTATTTGAGTATCGACGTTGGCACGACGGGATGCAAGTGCCAATTGTTCTCCGAGGACGGAGAAATTTTACAATACTTATTCGAGGAATATGACTTCAAGGACGTGGACGGCTTTCATTACGTCAATCTCGAGGCGATCGAGGCGCACTTGCGCAAGATGATCGCAGAGGTGGCGAAGGCGTTCGCGGTGGATTCCGTTTGCATCTCGTCGATGGGGGAATCCTTCGTGCTGCTGGACGCGGACGACAACGTCCTCTTCTACCCCATGCTCTACACCGATTCGAGAGGGGAAGAGGAGGCGGAGGAGATCAAGCGAGTGATCGGTGAGGAGCGAGCGTTTTTCATCACGGGCGTTGTGCCGCACAGCATGTACTCTCTTTCAAAATTGCTCTACGTTAAAAACCACGCCCCCGCGCTTTTTGAAAAGGCGGATAAGGTGATGCTGATCTGTGATTACATCGGCTATCTCCTCACGGGGGAGCGCGTGATCGACTATGCGCTGGCTTCCCGTACGGGCGCGTTCGACATCGAAAAAATGTGCTTTTCGAAAGAGGTGCTGGGTGCGTTCGGGATCGATCCGAGCCTGTTCTCCAAGCCTCAACGTGCGGGCAGCGTAGTCGGAAAAATCAAAGAGGAGTGGGGGATCGATGCCACTCTGGTGCTCGGCTCACACGACCAGGTCTGCACCTCGCTTGGCGCGGGGGTATTGCAGGAGGGAGACGCGGTGGACGGTATGGGTACGGTGGAATGCATCACGACGCTCTTTTCCAAAAAACCGGAGCATGTCAGAATGGGCAAGCAGGGCTACCCGTGTGTACCGTATCCCGTGGAAGGACTTTACTGTACCTATATTCTCAACTATTCCTGCGGATCTACCGTGAATTGGCTACGCAAAAGGATCATGCACGGATACCGCGGCGAGGAGCGTGATTTTTTCACCTACATGGAAAAGGAGATGTCGGATACACCGACGGGCATTCTCACCCTGCCTTATTTCGGCGGCGCGTCTACGCCGTATCAGGATCTTGACGCCAAGGGAGTGATCGTCAATCTCACCACCGACACGCGCGATTGTGATCTTTATCGATCGGTGATGGAGGGAACGGCATTTGAGATGCGCCTCAATGCAGACGAGGTGCTCCAATACGGCATTACGGTCAGAAACGCGGTTGCCACGGGCGGCGGTGCAAACTCGGCACGCTGGATGCAGATCAAATCGGATATTCAGGAGATTCCCATCAAGGTACTGCGTTCCTCCGAGGGAGGACTTTGCGGATGTGCAATGCTGCAGGCGGTGGCGATGGGCGGTGCGAAGGATCTCTATGCAGCGAGGGATATTTTCGTTCGCTACGCAAAGGAATTCCATCCGAATGAGGCAAGCCACGCCGCATATGAATCACATTATCAAAAATATAAAAAATTATACAAAACGATAAAGGAGTTTTACTGATATGAAATTTGCTTTGTATTTTGGAAACAGAGGGTTTATGCCGGGAGAATTGATCATGGGCGCGAGAGACGACATGATCAAGGCAGTGACCGACGCAGGCTACGACTACATTGCGATGGATGCGGATCTGACGCGCTACGGTGCGGTGGAAACACGTGATGAGGGGCGCCTGTACCACGATTGGCTCAAGTCTCACGAGGGTGAGTACGACGGCGTGATTTTGTGCATGCCCATTTTCATCGACGAAAACGGTGCGGTTGCGGCACTGCAGGATGCAGGCGTACCGATCCTGATGCAGGCGTACCCCGATGAGATCGGCAAGATGGACTTCAAGCACCGCCGCGATGCGTACTGCGGAAAATTTTCGGTCACCGACGTTTTCTATCAGTACAAGTTGCCCTTCACGGTGATGAAGCCCCACGTCGTTCATCCCCTGAGCGATGCGTTCCGCAGAAATCTCGATGATTTCGCAGCGATTTGCCGCGTGGTCAAGGGTATGAAGCGCTTTAACCTCGGTTGCATCGGTGCGAGAACCACCGCCTTCAAAACCGTTCGCTTCGACGAGGTCACCCTGCAGAGATACGGCATCAACGTAGAGAGCTTCGACCTCTCCGAATTGATCTTCAAGGTGCAGGCAAAGGCAGACGACGATGCCGCAGTACAGAAAAAGATCGAACGTCTTGAAAATTATACCAACTTCACCCTCGTCCCCGAAAAGAACAAGCGCATGCTTGCAAAGATCTCGGTCGTGATCGACGAGTACATCGAGGAGTACCATCTCGACGCGGTCACGCTGCGTTGCTGGAACGAGATGGAGACCATTCTCCGCGTATGTCCCTGCGTGCTGATCTCCGAGCTCAACGATCGAGGCATTCCTTGTTCGTGTGAGATCGACCTCACCAGCGCGATCACCATGCGCGCGATGTATCTCGCAAGCGGCAAGCCCACAGCGTGCCTCGATTGGAACAATAACTACGGCGACGATGAAAACAAGGTCATTCTCTTCCATTGCGGTCCCGTTGCGCAGAGTCTGATGGCGGGCAAGGGAACGGTTACCGAGCACAAGATGTTCGCAAAGGGAGACCCGGGAAGCGGATGGGGCACCAACGAGGGTCGTATTGCCGCCTTCGATATGACCTTCTCCAACGGCTTTACCGAGGACGGTAAGCTCAAGATCTACGTCAGTGAGGCAAAATTCACCGACGATCCCATCGAGCAGGCGTTCTTCGGATGCGGCGGCGTTGCAGAAATTCCGGATCTTCAGAATAAGCTGGTCAGACTTGCAAAGGGCGGCTTCAAGCACCACACCACGGTTGGTATGGGTCACATGAAGTACGTTCTGGAAGAAGCATTCAAAACCTATCTCGGATACGAGATCATTGATATTGAGGGGTGATCGATCATGTTGGCAGGACTCAAAGAGGTTGTCGCGGAAGGAAAAAAGAGAAATATTGCGATCGGAAGCTTCAATACTCCCAATCTGGAGTGCCTTTTGGCAGTTCTGGATGCGGCAGAGGAATTGGACGTTCCCGTGATCATCGCGCACGCACAGTGTCATGAGGAGGTCGCGCCCCTTGACAAGATCGGACCTGTGATGGTCGAGCTTGCAAAGCGCAGTCGCGTTAAGGTCTGCGTGCATCTCGATCACGGCGAGGATGCAGAATACTGCAAACGAGCGATCGCACTGGGCTTTACGTCCGTGATGATCGATTGCTCCACCTTGCCCTACGAGGAAAACGCAAAATACACGGCACAGGTCGTTGCCTACGCACACGAACACAACGTGGACGTAGAAGCGGAGCTCGGTGCGCTTCCGCAGAGAGAGGGCGGTGGAGAGAGCGCGGCGGTCGATCCCTCTGCGCTTTACACCAAGCCCGAGCTGGTGGAGGATTTCATTGCAAAGACCGACGTGGACGCACTTGCGATCGCGTTTGGTACGGCACACGGCATCTATAAGACCAAGCCCATTCTGAATATGGATATCATCACCGAGGTGCGCAAGCACACCGATCTGCCGCTTGTTATGCATGGCGGCAGCGGCATCTCGCACGAGGAGTACAGAGAGGTCATCCGCCGCGGCATCGGCAAGATCAATTATTATTCCTATATGTCTTACGCAGGTTACGCAGAGGCACGGGCGACCGTTGCAAAGAAGGACGCCGATTTCTTCCACAATCTTGCCCTGAATGCGCAGAACGCAATGAAGGAAAACGCCCTCGCAACGCTGAAAATCTTTAGCAATCTCTGACAACCGCAAGCGAATTCCTTTGCAATAAAGATGCTTGACAACTCGATTGTTGTATGATAAAATCATAAAAAAACAATATGGAGTAAATATGAACGGAAAAATTTCGAATTTCGGACAGGTGGCAAGCATTTGCCGCTATACGGTCACCGATGGTGCGGGAGCGGGACTTGACGTGATCGATTGCAACAACGGAAAGCTGCGGTTTCTGATCAACGTGAGCAAGGCTTGCGATATCATGCAGCTTTATCACGAGGGGCAGAATCTGTCCTTCGTATCCAAAAACGGGTTTACTAAGCGAGAGATCCCGTTCCTCAACCGCTTTGAGGGGGGAATGCTCTACACCTGCGGACTTGACAGCGTGGGTGGCAGAGAGGGCTTTGAGCTTCACGGCACGTTCCATAACACGCCTGCAGAGATCGTTCGTGCGGAGTGCACCGAGCGAGAGATCGTCGTTGAGGCTGTGATCCGCAGTACCGCGCTTTTCGGTAAAAATCTCGTGATGAGAAGAAGGATCGTTTCTGCCGTCGGCTCGGGCGCGCTCTCCGTTGAGGACACTCTCACCAACGAGGGCTACCGCGACGAGGACTATTGTCTTCTGTACCACGTCAACGTGGGTTACCCGATGCTGGATGCGGATTGCAGGATCGTGGCGGACGTTTCGGATTCCATACCGAGAACGCCGTGGTCTGCACAAAACGCCGACACGAGGTATGAGATCAAGGATGACGTACCCAACGAGGAGGAGTGCTGTTATTTTCTCAAACTCGCACGCCCCGAGATCGCGCTGGTCAACGAGAAAATCGGTAAGCAGTTTGTTCTTTCCTATTCACAGGATACCCTCCCGTGCTTTGTGGAATGGAAGAGCATGGCGAGCGGCGACTATGCCCTGGGACTTGAGCCCTGCACCACTGAGCTCGACGACCGCTTTGCCTATCGTACGCTCGCTCCCTCCGAGACGGTTCGCTTCTTCGTAACGATTTCTGTGAGATAAGTTTTTTGGGAGAGGAAAAGACTTTGGGAGAGGAAAAGACCTTGGGAGAGGAAAAGACCTTGGGAGAGGGGAAACTTCTCGAGAAGAAAAAGACCGCAAGCGGTCCCGAAGCTGCGTAGCAGCTTCTCTCCCCCTCTCCCAAACCCTCTCCTCTTCAAGAGCTTTCACAAAGAAAAACGCAAGAGACCTCCCACAGCGTGGGAGGTCTCTTGCGTTTCTGCAAAAGCCTCACTCAAAGAGAGGCTTTTGCAGAGAGATTGGTTTTATTTTGTGTAAAATGCTTGGATGTCGAGCAGCTCGGGCGTGCCGTCGAAATCAACGAGCTCGATCTCAAGCTTGGAGACAACGGCATCCGCTTTTGTGCGGGATTGTGCCATTGACGCCAATGCGGCTTCGGGAGTAGACGTATATAGAATAAAAAAGGAAAACAGCGTGATCCTCTTAACAGAGGATCACGCTATTTGTTCCCTTTTTCCTTCTCGCACGGCTCAAGCGTTTGCAGATATTTTTCGGGAGAAAGACCGAAATGGAGCTTGAATGCCTTGCTGAAGGCGTATGGCGTGGAAAAGCCGAGAATTCCCGCAACGATATGGATGCGGATACCGCGACGGAGCTGAGACAGCGCCATTTCCATACGCCAGCGGTTAAAATATTGCTTTGGGGTGACGTGATAAGTCTCGGAAAACTTGCGCGTGAGATATTCGCGGGAGTAACCGAGCTCCTTGCAGAGACGGTGCATATCAAAGGAGTAATCGGAGAGACTGTCGAGGTGGAATTTGACCGTGTCGGCAACGTTGGTATTCTTTTTTTTCTGTTGACCGAGCTGTGAGAGAATAAACTGCACGATGGAAAGAATAAGCTCCGTGTCGTTGCATTTTGCGTACTTCCGCCACAGCGCGATGCCGTCGGCAAGCGGTGTTTTGGGATGCACGGGAATTTCGATCAGATGATCGACCGTGGGAAGAGTGGTGATATGGACGTAGGTATGCAAAAGCTTGTTTTGAGGATTTTCCGACAGGGTAAAATTCTTTTTGACGGGAGTGAGATACAGGTGGTTCCTTTGGAATCTCAGCTTCTTGCCATTCTCCTCGTAATAGGCTTCACCGTCAATGATATAATACATACGGGAAAATCCAACGTTCACGTCACGGTAGAGCCAATTGGCGTGCGTGTAGGATTCGTCTGCGAGCAAAAGATTTTGAACTAACATGAGTTTATTATAGCATAGCCCTTCGGATAAGTCAATGAAAAATATCAAAAAACAGATCACAAACGGATATCCCCTGTTGCGGTTTGGATATTTACATCCGTCGGGATATCGTATATACTGAAGGGGAAGAGAAGGGAGGATGCAGAAAATGAATTCATCAAAAGGAATTTTGGAGTTTGACGGTGCGCAGTACATCAAAGCGGACAGAGAAGCACCGCACTATTCCGAGCACGATCCGATTCCGATGTTTCGTCGGGAGCTTGTGATCGATGAGCCTGTCGAGCACGCGGAGATTTTGCTGCAAAGCCCGGGATTTGGTAAGTTTTACATCAACGGACAAAGCGTGACCGACGATCTGTTCATTTCCGCAACGAGCGATTACGATAAGATCCTGTGGTACAACACCTATGACGTTACCTCTCTTTTGCAGCAAGGGAACAATGCGGTCTGCGCGATCGCGAGCAACGGATTTCTCAACGAGTCCTTTGCAACCGCGTGGGATTTCGACCAAGCCCTTTGGCGTGACGCGCCGCAGATTTTGATCTGTCTGCGCATCAACGGCAAGACCGCTTTGGTCAGCGATGAGAGCTGGCGTGTCAGTCGCGCGCATTCGCATATTATTTATAGCCATATCCGAAGCGGTGAGTACGTGGATATGCGCAAATACGATCCCGCTTGGTTATATGCGGGATATGACGACCGGGATTGGCAGCCTGTGATCCTGCGAGATAAGCCGATCACCGCAAGTCTTGTCCCCGTGACCTGTCAGCCGATCCGCGAGCACGAGAGAATTGCGCCCGTGTCTGTGAAAAAGACCGAGGACGGCGCGTATCTGGTTGACTTTGGGATCACCCTTTCCGGATATGCCGAGATCACGGTCTGTGAGGAGCGGGGCAGGGAGATCGTCATCGACTATGCCGAGGAGCTGGAAGAAAACGGTACCCCCAAGCATAACGGTATGAATAGTCCGAAGTTTTATCCCATGACACCGTTTCAGCGATGCAAGCTGATCGCTTCGGGCAAGACCGACGTCTTCAAGCCCCTGTTTGCCTATTTCGGCTTCCGCTATCTTCGCATTGAAGGCTTGAGCAAGGCGCCCACGGCAGACACCCTGTGTGCGATCTTTACCCATCAGGCCGTGGCGCGTCGTTCCACGTTTGCATGCGGCAACGACGTGATCAGCTTTATCTACCGTGCGGGGATGCAATCCACCTATTCCAATCTGTTCTGGTGTCTGACCGATTGTCCCACGCGCGAAAAGATGGGATGGACCAACGATGCGCAGGCAAGTATGGAGCAGGTGCTGATCAATTTCGATATTCTGCCGCTTCTTGAAAAGTGGTTTGAGGATATGAAGGTGAGTATGTTTGCGGACGGCTCGCTTCACGGCACGATCCCCGCGCCCGATTGGCCATGGGGACACGCCTGCGGCCCCGTTTGCGACTGCATTCTCTACGAGCTTCCGTACCGCGTTTATCTCTATACGGGCAAGAGCAAAATGCTTTGCGAGGGCATTCCGTACTTCGAGCGTTATGCGGAATTTTTGCAGAAGAAGCTTGCAGAGGATCACGAGTTTATCTTGGGTGATTGGATGGGCGGCAGTGCCATCAAATCCAACGTGCCCAAGAAATTTGTTGCGGATATGTATTTGCTCAAGTCGTACGATATCACGGCATTGGCGCACCGCGTTGCCGAGACAGGCGTGACCGTATGGGAAGAAAAACGCATGACCTGGCGCAACGCTTTGGCAGAAAAATACCTTGACGGGACGGGTGCCTGCACGGTATCGGAGCAGACCGTTGTGGCAATGCTTCTGGAAATGCAGGTTGGTGCAGACCGAGACATGCTTGCGCGTCAGCTTGTGTCGATCATGGAGCGTGACGGCTATCAGCTTCACAGCGGTATGGTGGGCATTCAGTATATCTATCACGCGCTGTCGGGCATCGGACGTGCCGATCTTGCGGTTCGTCTTCTGACCGAAACTACGCCCGGCTACCGCTCCTGGTTTGAAAAAGGTGAAACAACACTGTGGGAAATGTGGAACGGCTTTGACAAGGGCTCGCACAATCACCATATGTTCTCGGGCGTGATCGCGTGGTTCTATCGCGGCTTGCTCGGCATCACCCCCCGTGAGGATGCCCCCGGCTTTGAGCAGATCGATCTGTGCCCTTGCTTTGTGTCGGGGCTTGGGTTTGTGCGGGGCAGTATGCAGACCGTACGCGGCGAAATAGAAGTGGAATGGCACGAGGCAGACGGCGGATTCGTTTATACCGTCACCGTTCCGCAGGGCATTTCTGCCGTTTGGCGCGGAGACGTGTTGACAGGCGGCACGTATCAATTTCAGGTTTCGAAAAACTAAAATAAAAAGGAGATAAAGACATGAAAACGATCAAGGACAAATATCTTGTAGTAGGCGCAGACTTTGCAGGCTTTCCCCTCAAGGAGATCGTTGTGGAGCATCTGACCAAAAAGGGCTGGAAGATCCTCGACCTCGGTGTAAAGAAGGACAGTGATCCAAAGGATACCGATCTGATGTTCCACCGTGTGGGACTTCGCGTAGGCGCGGAGATCTCCGAGGGCAATTACGAGCGCGCGCTCCTGTTCTGCGGAACGGGTATGGGCATTCACATTGCGGCAAGCAAGTGCCCCCACGTACACGCAGGCGTTGTTGAGAGCCTGCCCGCAGCTACCAGAGCGATCACGGGCAACGGCGTAAACGTGCTTGCAATGGGCGCGTTCTACGTCGCACCGCAGACCGCCTGCGACATCGCAGACGCATACCTTTCCAACGAGCTTGGAAGCGGCTGGGAATGGTGGCACAACTTCTACGAATTCCACAAGCTTGCAATCGATGAGCTGGAGGCGTTCGACTATGAGGAGTACAAAAAGAACGGCTTCAAGGTCAACAAGCTGGGAGATTACGATCTCACGCTTGACTTCGATAAGAAGCCCGAATGATAAAAAGCAAGGAGCGATCGCATATCGTGCGATCGCTCCTTTTTTGACGGAGACAGGCAACCGAGCCACGGCGGCTTGAGGAAGGCTCTCTCGGCTTTTTGCGCATCCGCTTGCGTTTTATTTTCAGTAATGATACCGCTTTTGCATTTTTTTGAGAAAAAGGGAGGTGATGAGGGCGGCTGCAAGCTCGGCAAAAACAATGGAGAGCCAGATGCCGTCAATGCCCCAGAGGAGGGGAAAGACCAGCACGGCGATGATCTGAAAAACGAGCGTGCGCAAGAAGGAAATAATAGCTGAGACGAGACCGTTGTTGAGCGCGGTGAAAAATCCCGAGCCGAAAATTGCGATCCCGCAGAAGAGATAGGAGAAGGAGTAGAAAAAGAAGCCGCGCAGGGTGAGGTCGTAGAGCTTGGGATCGTAGCTGACAAAGAGGAGGGAAAGGGGCTGAGAGAGCAGCTCTCCCAGGACGAGCATCGAGAGCGATGCATAGAAGATGATGCGCAGGCTCTTTTTTCGCAGGCTCTTCAATTCATCGTGATTTTGCGCACCGTAGTGATAGCTGATGATGGGAGCCACACCGATGATATAGCCGATAAAGGATGCCATAAAGATCATACTGACGTACATCAGCACACCGTAAGCGGCAACGCCGTTCTCGCCCTCGTATTTCATCAGCTGAACGTTGTAGAGCATTCCCACAAGCGACATCGAAACGTTGCTCATCAATTCGGAGGAGCCGTTTGCGCAGGTACGCAGGAGTGCGCGGAGATCGAGGGAGAATCCGGTCAAGCGGAGCGGGCTTTTGTTCGGGAACGCAAAATAGAGCAGGGGGACGATGCCGCCGATGAGCTGGCTGATGGCGGTCGCGAGTGCCGCACCCACAAGACCGAGCGGGAGGATGCCGACGAGCAGGGCATCGAGGAGCATATTCGCAACCCCCGATGCGAGTGTGATGAACAGACCGAGCTTGGGGCGCTCTGCCGAAACGAGAAAGCTCTGGAATTCGATCTGGAGCATAAAGGCGGGCAGCGCGAGGAGAACGATGCGACCGTACAGCACGCAATCCTCCAGCATCCTGCCGCTCGCGCCGAGCAGAGAGGCGATGGGACGGAGCGCGAGAATGCCCGTGAGCGCAATGAGGGAGCCGACGGCGAGGGTGACGTAGATGAGCATGGAAAAGGTTCTGTTTGCGCGCTCCGAATTTCCCTCGCCCATATATTTGGAGACCAGCGCACAGCCGCCCGTGCCGAACATAAAGCCAACCGCACCCAGGATCATGAGCAGGGGCATAATGAAGTTGACCGCCGCAAACGGAGTCTTTCCCACAAAGTTGGAGACGAAAAATCCGTCCACCACGCCGTAGATCGAGGTGAAGATCATCATCGCGATCGAGGGGAGCGTATAGCATATCAGCTTTTTATAGGTAAAGTGATCGGAAAGCCTGATCTCCATAGAATTCTCCTTTTTTGAGGTGCAAAGCATTGCTTACATTATATCATTTCCTGTGGAGAAAATCAAGTGTGCAGCTTGGATCGCGGATGAAAAATAATTCAAAATAATTCGTAAAAAATACGAAAAAGGGGTTGACAAATGAAAAATACGGGTTTATAATGAGTGCAAATAAACGAAAGGAGACTCGTACAATGCAAAATAAGCTGTTCGGTTATTATTATTTTTTTATGAATGCGATGGATGATTGCAACGTACAGGGCTCCGTGAGATAACGGCTTGTAAGAAACAATATCCACCGCTACTTTTGGTGCAAAATCGGTAGCGGTGGATTTTTTTTACGGAAAGGAGAATCAGCGTGAAATACGGATGCATCGGCGAGCACTTGCCGCACAGCTTTTCCAAATTGATCCACGCGCATCTTGCCTCGCACGATTACGAGCTTTGCGAGCTTGCCCCCGATGAGGTCGGCAGGTTCCTTCGTGAGCGCGCGTTCGAGGGGATCAACGTCACCATCCCCTATAAGCAGACCGTGATGGCGTATCTCGACGAGATCGACGAAACGGCAGCGCGGATCGGTGCGGTGAACACCGTTGTCAACCGAGGCGGCAGGCTTTGCGGCTATAACACCGATCTTTACGGAATGCGTGAGATGATCGCACGCGCGGGGATCGTGCTTGCCGAAAAAAAGGTGCTGATCCTCGGAACGGGAGGCACCTCGCGCACCGCACGCGCGGTTGCGGCGTCGCTGGGAGCGAGGGAGATCGTCACGGTCAGCAGAACGGAAAAGGAGGGATGCGTGACCTACGCGGATGCCTACCGTCTGCACAGCGATGCGGAGGTGATCCTCAACACCACGCCCTGCGGAATGTACCCCGAGACCGAGGGATGCCCGATCGAGCTTGATCGCTTTCCCGCATTGACGGGGGTGGTGGACGCGGTCTACAATCCGCTTCGCACCGAGCTGTACCTGAGGGCGCGGGAGCGCGGAATTTCGGCGACGTGCGGACTGTTTATGCTGGTCGCGCAGGCCGTCCGCGCATCGGTGCTGTTTGTGGGAGCGGAATATGACGCGAGCGTTGCCGAATCGGTCTACCGCAAGCTCCTTGCCGAGCGGGAAAACGTCGTTCTGATCGGAATGCCCGCGAGCGGAAAAACCACGGTTGGAGGCATTTTGGCGGACTTGACGGGAAAAAGACTGATCGACGTGGATCAGTTCCTCGTTGCACAGACGGGACGCGCGATCGCCGAGATCTTTTCCACGGACGGAGAGGCGTATTTCCGATCGCTTGAAAGAGAAGCGATCCGTAAGCTTTCGGGAGAGAGCGGATGCATTCTTGCAACGGGAGGCGGCGCGGTGCTGGATCCCGAAAACGTTCGGGATCTGCGCCGCAACGGTCGCATTCTTTTCCTCGACCGACCGCCGGCAGAGCTTTTGCCAACCCCCGACCGCCCAACCGCCAACAGCGCGGAGGCGATCCTCCGACGGTATGAGGAACGATACGAAATTTACTGTCGAGCCTGCGACGAGCAGATCCGTACGTGCAGTACGGCACAGGCGACCGCAGAGGAGATCTTAAGGAGATGGAACAAATGAAGCTTTTGGTATTGAACGGCCCGAATCTGAATATGCTGGGCATTCGCGAGCCGGAGATCTACGGACGGGCGAGCTACCGGGACCTTTGCGCGGCGATCCTCGATCACGCAAAGGAGATCGGCGCGGAGGTCGAGATCTACCAATCCAATCACGAGGGTGCCCTGGTCGATAAGATCCAGCAGGCGTACGGAGCGGTGGACGGCATCGTCATCAATCCCGCCGCTTATACGCACACCAGCATCGCCCTTCTCGATGCGCTTAAGGCGGTAGCGATCCCCACGGTCGAGGTGCATCTTTCCAACGTCGGGGAGCGTGAGGAGTTCCGACGCATCAGCTACGTTCGCGCGGCTTGCATCGCAACCGTGGCGGGAAAGGGCTTTGACGGCTATCTTGAGGCGATGGATCTGCTCGTCAGACACGGAAAAGACGATGCGCGTTAAGATCCTCCCCTCCCGTGCCTGCGGAAGCGTTTCGGCTCCCCCCTCCAAGAGTATGGCACACCGTATGCTCATCTGCGCGGGGCTTTGCGAGGGCGTGAGTACGATCCGCGGGATCGAGGCATCGGAGGATATTCTCGCAACGCTCGATTGCCTTGCCGCGATCGGAGCGACCTACAAAATGGAGGGCAATTGCGTGGAGCTGCGAGGCGTTGACGTGCGCAGGGCAAGCATCACAGCACCGCTCCCTTGCAGGGAAAGCGGCAGCACGCTCCGCTTCTTCATCCCCCTTGCCCTGATCGGAGCCAAGCCCGTTTTACTGACGGGCGCGCCCCGTCTCCTGGAGCGTCCGCAGAGCGTTTACGAGGCGCTTTGCACCGACAGGGGGCTCGGATTTCAAAACGACGGAGAAAGGATCGAGGTCTGCGGACCGCTTACAAACGGACGCTATTCGGTTCGCGGCGACGTCAGCAGTCAGTTTATCAGCGGTCTTTTGCTTGCACTGCCTCTTTTGGAGGGGGAGAGCGAGATCGTGATCGAGGGGAAGCTTGAAAGCAGACCGTATATCGATCTGACACTTTCCGCGCTTGCGACGTTTGGGATCCGTGCGGAATGGAAGGATGAGCGGACGCTTGCGATCGCGGGCGGACAGCGCTATCTTCCCGCCGACGTTACGGTGGAGGGCGATTACTCCAACGCGGCGTTCTTTGAGGCACTCAACCTCCTCGGAGGCAGGGTGGAGGTCACGGGACTTTCGCAGGAGAGTCTGCAGGGAGACCGCGTATATCAAAGCTATTTTGAAGCACTTTCGGCAGGGGAGGCAACGCTCGATCTTGCGGATTGCCCCGATCTCGCTCCCATTCTGATGGCGCTTGCGGCAGAGCTGCACGGCGCAACCCTTACGGGCACGGCACGTCTCCGCATCAAGGAGAGCGACCGCGCAACGGCAATGGCGCGCGAGCTTGCAAGGCTTGGCGGTGAGGTCGAGATCGAGGCGGATCGGGTACGCGTGCGAGCACTTCCGCTCCATCCGCCCACAGAGCCGCTTTGCGGACACAACGATCATCGCATCGTAATGGCACTTTCGATCCTTATGACGCGCTACGGCGGAGAGATCGACGGCGCGGAGGCGGTGGCAAAGAGCTTGCCCGATTTCTTTGAACGCTTACAAGCACTTGGAATAGGAATGACAGTATGATATTGGATAAAACGAAGCGCTTCCTCATCGTGGGGCTTGGACTCATCGGAGGAAGCTATGCAAAGGGACTGAAAAAATACGGGTTTGCGGTCAATGCGATCGACCGAGACGAAAAAACG
The DNA here is from genome assembly GCA_045632205.1 of Eubacteriales bacterium. GTDB lineage: Bacteria > Bacillota > Clostridia > Oscillospirales > CAG-272 > UMGS1865. Next base: position 763 of record JAZQWH010000059.1, on the reverse strand, counting down.
GTGGAATACGCGCTGCAAAACGGAATGATCGATCGCGGATGGACCGAGACGGTCGAGGAGGCACTTGCCGATGCGGACGTGGTGGTGTTTGCGCTTTACCCAACGGTCTTTCTCGAATGGGTGCGCGCGCACGGCGGAAAGCTCCGCCGAGGTTCGCTTCTGACCGACGTCACGGGTGTCAAATCCTGCCTCGTGCGTGAGGTGCAAAATGCCTTACCCTCCGACGTAGAGTTTATTTCCGCGCATCCGATGGCAGGTAGGGAGGTCAGCGGCGTGGAAAACAGCGATCCCGCCATCTTCCGCGGTGCCAACTACATCGTGGTTCCCACCGAGCAAAATACCGAGGAGGCGATCGATTCCTGCAAGGAGATCGGAATGCTTCTGGGCTTTGGGGAGATCTCGGTGCTTTCCCCCGAGGAGCACGACGAAATGATCGGCTTCCTTTCTCAGCTTACACACTGCATTGCCATCACGCTGATGACGTGTAACGATAAGAAGGATATGGAGAAGTTTACGGGAGACTCCTTCCGTGACCTGACTCGAATCGCCCGCATCAACGATCTTATGTGGAGCGAGCTTTTCGTTGCCAACAAGGACGTTCTTCTTGAGCAGATGGATATGTTTGCGGAGAAGTTCAGCGAGCTGAGGAAAATGCTTAAGGACGAGGACGTGGACGGCATGAGAGAAATGATGCGTCACTCCACCGAGCGCAGAGCATTGTTCGATAAGAAATAGTTGAACAAAAAAAGGGAAGTGCTAAAAA
>JAZQWH010000058.1:0-15715 GCA_045632205.1 Eubacteriales bacterium | reverse complement strand
CCCTGCAGGCGATGCCTACTCGGTCTATCCCGCTGCAGACGGCACCGCGATGGAGTCGACGCGCTTTGTCGTGTTCCACGAGGCGTTGCAGGATCTTCGCGCAATGAAGCTTTGTGAGCGTTATTACGGTCACGATGCGGTTGAGGCGGAGATCGAGCGAGTATTTGGGAGAGAGGTCACCTTCAAGACCTGCACCTACTCCGCGGAGATGACCTTGCGCATTCGCGAGACCGTCAACGAGATGATCCGACGCGCGGTGGAGAAATGATGAAAAAAATGACGCAGAACAATGCTGTTCTGCGTCATTTTGATTATATTGTCATTCTCCCGATTGATGCCGCTTGATGAACTCTTTGGTGTCATGGAGCAGCTTGATGTCCTCAAGCGTAACGGTTTCGTAGATGCCGAGGTCGAGCAGATAACGGGGATCGAGCTTGAGGATCTGGCAGATCCTGCGAAGCTGTGTCATGCTTGGCTCCTGAACACCGCGCTCGATTTTGGAGTAATTGGATTGGTTCATGGGGATCATTTTTGCCATATCGTACTGTGATAGGTCCATATCCTCGCGTGTATTGCGAATTTTCTCGCCGATATTCATTTCTTTCATCCCCTCCTTACACTATATTATAACATTCTTGCCAAATTCGCACACAAAACAAGTTAGAAGTAATATAAAATCTGAAAGCGAGTGCAAAATAGAATTATTTCTGTGGGATGATAGAAAGGAAATGTCTGTTTGTGTGGGATATTGTAAGAGGCGAAAAAATTTTTTTTCGGATTTTTTGTGATTTGTGACTTTGTCACGGAATTGCGGGGAAAAATATGGTACAATAAGATCACAGAGGGGACGAAGGTCGTCCTCCGAAAGAGAAATTCAGAAGGGAGACAGATCAATGTCAAGCTTAAAGATTCATAAAGATAATTTCGATCAGGTCAAACACTCCGAGCGCCCCGTTCTGCTCGATTTCTACGCAGATTGGTGCGGCCCCTGCCGTATGGTCTCGCCCATTGTAGAGGAGATTGCCGCAGAGCATCCCGAGATCCTTGTCGGCAAGGTCAACGTGGATGAGGAGCAGGAGCTGGCACAGGCATTCGGCGTCATCAGCATTCCGATGCTCGCGCTGGTCAAGAACGGCGAGGTCGTGAGGCAGATCGTTGGCGCACGTCCAAAGGCGCAGATCCTCGCAATGCTCGAGGAATAAAAAAATTAAAAAATGTGACTTTGTCACTGTTATTTTCAAAAAAAATGTGATATAATGAGAACGTAGATCAAAATTCAAGCAAAAAAGGAGAAAAAATATGAAAAAGTTTAAGTGTACCGTATGCGGATATATCCACGAGGGGGATCTGCCCGAGGGCTTCAAGTGCCCCGTATGCAAGCAGGGTGCTGAGAAGTTCGTTCCCGTTGAGGAGACCTTCAAGGCAAACCCCTACGCAGGAACCAAGACCGAGCAGAACCTCCGCGATGCGTTCGCAGGGGAGTCCCAGGCAAGAAACAAGTATACCTACTTTGCATCGGTAGCGAAGAAGGCGGGCTTTGAGCAGATCGCGGCACTCTTCCTGCAGACCGCAGAGAACGAGAAGGAGCACGCAAAGCTCTGGTTCAAGGCGCTTGGCGGAATCGGTGACACCGCAGAGAACCTCCGTCACGCTGCAGAGGGCGAGAACTACGAGTGGACCGATATGTACGCAACCTTTGCCAAGGAGGCGGACGAGGAGGGCTTCCACGAGCTTGCCGAGCAGTTCCGCGGAGTTGCTGCGATCGAGAAGTCTCACGAGGAGAGATATCGCGCGCTTCTTTCCAACGTCGAGGAGAAGAAGGTCTTCGAGAAGAGCGGCGTAACCGTTTGGGAGTGCCGCAACTGCGGACACATCACCATCGGTGTCAAGGCACCCAACGAGTGCCCCGTATGCAAGCATCCGCAGGCATACTTTGAGATGAGAAAGGAAAACTGGTAATCGGTTTTTGACAAAAGCCGCACGCATCGATCGATGCGTGCGGCGATTTTTTTGTTTTTATTTTGTGATCCGCTTGCTTTCCAGGTAGAAGCGCTTGTCGTAGGCGTGCCCCATCGAGAAGGTCTTGCGCGGAAGGGCGCCGTCGTAGATGACGGTGCGGAAGAGCTCGTCCTTGCGCATCCCGTCAAAGAGGAATCCGACGGCATCGGGGCGCTTTGCGAGGGCGAGGAGCGAATCCTCTCCGTGGATGTAATCTACCTCTGCTTCGGGATGACGCGCGGTGTATTCGGTGAGGAATGCCTGAAGCGTGCCGACGGTGAGCTGTTGAGCGGGATGGGGGATGATCATCTTGAAATCACGGTCTGCGGTGATGCAACGGACGGTCTGCGCGGCGGCGGTGCCGTTCTGCGCGGCGACGTACTCAGCCCATTCGTTCAGGAGCGCTGTGGGATCAACGCCGAACACCACACGGTAGATCGGCTCAAAGGTGAGCGCCTCGTCGTGGAGGTTGACGACCTCTGCGAGTGCGTAACGTGCAGGGTGGTCGAGTGCCTCGTCTCCGATGCGAGCCTTCAGCTCCTCATAGGTTGCCTTGGCGGTTGCGAGCGAGTGGTTTCCGTCACCGACCGCAAAGAGCAGGGGGGCGAGTGAGCGATCGCCGTAGCGTGCCTCGATCTGCTCGGGGGTGATGAGTGCGCCGAGAGACGCGAGGATCTCGGTCTGCTCCTCCCGACTCAGAAGAACACCGCGCACGTGTCCGCTCTCCAGCATCAGATCAAAGTCGTAGATCGGCTTGCGTGCGTTGCAGGCGTCGACGTGCGGCTCAATGACCGTGCGTGCGGGGTCGTCGATCAGGAGCATCACGTGAGGAAGCTCGATGGGGGCGTTTCGACGGATGGCGACACGGGGCGGAATGCGCTCCAATACCGTTCCCTCGGTTGCACGGACGAGCGACTGCGAGCCTTTTTTGTAATCGTAGCAGGCAAGGTCGATCGCGCCGATGATGCCGCGACGGATCCTGCCGTCCGCTTGCGTGCGCTCGAGGTAGATCATTGCGTCGGGATTTGCTTGCAGAACGGATTCGAGCGATGCCTTCATTGCCTCGTTGACGGCGGGGATGCGAGCTTCTGCCTCGGAGAGGTAGACCTCGGGGAGGATCAGGGAAAGCGTGGAGGGGGCATCTCCCACTGTCTTTGCGACCTGCTCCCAATATTTTGGCTCGCTGGTATATTGATCGCAGGCGATCACCGCCCATTTCGTGCCGTCCACACGGTCAAAATCGGGCAGGAGGATCTCTGCGGGGAAAAAGCAGACGTTTTTTTCGTTCATATGAGTGGATCTCCTTTTCGTCAGATGCTGATATTATATCATACCCTCCCTGCATTGTCAAGTGCCGCGCAAGATCGAAAAAAAGCGAAAAAGGCATTGCATTTTTCGGGCGAATGTGATACAATAAGGCGAATAGAAATCTCCCCTGTATGGGTATAATGAAAAGAGGAAAAGTATGTTTAAAGCGATATTGTACGATATGGACGGAACGGTGCTTGACACGATGATCCTGTATGACGTTGCCTGGAAGCAGGCGGACAGAGATTTTGGCTGCGGCGGACGTGCGGCGGTGATCCTGCCGAGCATTGCGGGAATGACGCCAACGCAGGTCGCTTCGCGTCTGCGCGCAGAGCTTGGGGAGGATTTCCCTGCCGAGAAATTTCTTGCGCGTATGTTTGAGGTATACGTGGAGACGGTACGCACGCGCGGTGTTTCGTGCAAGAAGGGTGCCCCCGAGATCTTTGAGGTGATGAAAAAAATGGGGATCCGTCAGGCGATCTGCTCCTCCTCCTTTGAAGAGCACGTCAAGCCCTATCTCAAAATGGCGGGGATCGAGAACGCCTTTGATGCGATCATCACGGGCGATATGGTCAAGAACAGCAAGCCCGCGCCCGACATCTTTTTGATGGGAGCGGAGGCTGTCGGATGCGCGCCCGAGGAGTGCCTTGTGGTAGAGGATGCCGCAAGCGGAATCCGTGCAGGCGCGGCAGCGGGAATGCGCACGGTGATGATCCCCGAGTATCCTCCGATTCCCGAGGACATCATTCCGCTTGTATGGCGCGAGTGCAAGGATCTTTCCGAGCTGGAGGCTCTGGTACGCGAATAAAATCCATTTCTCAAAAAGGAGAAAGCTATGATTTCAAGAACATTGGCACAGGACGTTCTGGCGGCGGCGATGCTCACGGGTGCCGACTTCGTTGAGCTTTTCGGTGAGGTCACGCGACAGAACAGCATTTATATGGTGGACGGACACGTTGAACGCGCGGGAGACAGTACGCTCTCGGGCGTTGGAATCCGCGCCTTTCTCGGAACGCGCACCGTCTTTGCCTCGACAAGCGACACGACAAGGGAAGGACTCCTTCGCTGTGCGGCGTCGGTTGCGGCGGCGATCGGTGAGGCAAAGGGCGTGCCAACGGTCATTCTTTCGGAGCGGATGAATCAAAATATCCATCCCGCGCGGATCCTGCCCACGACGGTGGATGCGACCGAGCGCGCGGATATTCTGCGTGCCTGCTGCACGGCGGCAAAGGAATACGATGCGGTCATCTCGCAGGTTTCGGGCACGATTATGGGCGTGGATCGCTCGATCCTCGTTGCCAACACCGAGGGACTTTACACCACGGACCGTCACGTCCGCACGCGCCTGATCGCAAACGCGGTTGCAAGCCGAGGAGGAGAAAATCAGTCGGGCGCTTGCTCTCCCGGAGCGGGGATGGGCTTGGAGCTGTTCGATACCGTTTCTCCCGAGGCGGTCGGACGGGAGGCGGCACGTCAGGCAAAGGTCAATCTCCTCGCCGATTACTGCCCTGCGGGTACGATGACGGTTGCCATTGAAAACGGCTTTGGCGGTGTCATTTTCCACGAGGCGTGCGGCCATTCGCTGGAGGCTGCGGCTGTCGGCATCGGCGCGTCGCAGATGGCGGGAAAGCTTGGCGAGAAGATCGCGGGCTCGAAGGTCACGGCGATCGACGACGGCACCATCCCAAATGCCTGGGGCTCCTGCAATATCGACGACGAGGGAACGCCCACGCAGCGCAACGTGCTCATCGAGAACGGCGTGCTGAAGAATTATATGATCGACCGTCTCGGCTCGCGCAGAATGAATATGCCGATGACGGGAAGCGGCAGACGCGAGAACTATACCTATGCGGCGACCTCGCGTATGACCAATACCTTTATTGACAACGGCCCCGACAGAAACGAGGACATCATCGCCTCCATTGAGGACGGTCTTTACTGTAAGAAGATGGGCGGCGGCTCGGTCAACCCACTGACGGGTGCGTTCAATTTCGCGGTTACCGAGGGATACAGGATCCGCAACGGCAAGATCTGCGAGGCGGTGAGAGGCGCATCTCTGATCGGTACGGGCTCGGAGATCCTGCAGAATATTGATATGGTAGGACAGAATTTGGAGCGCGGACAGGGTGTTTGCGGCGCGGGAAGCGGAAGCGTACCCACCGACGTGGGACAGCCGCTCATCCGTGTATCCACGATTACGGTAGGAGGTCGCTGATATGAATTTTGAACTTCTCAAGCAGGCGATCTGCAAGGCAGCCGAGGAGGCGGGCATCGATCGCTACGAGATCAATGCGGATACCTTTGAAAGCATCGGAGCGGAGACGCTCAAGGACGAGATCAGCGCGTTTTCCTCCAGCGTGGGCGGCAAAATCAGCTTCCGTTGCATTGTAGACGGAAGGGCGGGGGAAGCCGGCACCGAGGCTTCGGAGCCCGACGCGATGGCAGAGCTTGTTCACTCCGCGATCTCCAACGCAAGGTGCATTGACAGTGCTGATGAGCCGATCCTTTTTTGCGGCTCCGAGCGGTATGAAAAAATTGACAACGGCGCGTGCGTGCTTGCCGATGCCAAGACGGTGCAGGATGAGGCGCAGGCACTCCAGCGTGCGCTCTATGCACAGAGCGACAAGGTGACGGACGGGACCGAATCGTCGGTCTTTTCCGAGGTGCGCACCAATTATCTTTACAATTCCTACGGTCTTTCTCTCTCGGATCGCGTAGGCACTTTTGGTGCATATGCGTGCGCGGTCGTCCGCGATGGGGAGGAATCGCAGGACCATTACGAATCGGCGTGCGAGGGCTTTGACCGCGAGGCGCTTGCAAAAAAGGCGGTCACGGGTGCTTTGGATAAGGTGGGAGCGGGAACCGTTCCGTCCGGCTCGTACGACGTGCTTTTTTCGGGAAAGCAGTTTCGCTCCTTTCTCTCTGCGTTCTCGTCGGCTTTCTCCGCAAAGCAGGCACAGCTGGGGCTTTCGCTTCTGGCAGGCAAGGAGGGCGAGCGGATCGCCTCCGAGATTGTGACGGTCACGGATGATCCGATGCGCGAGGGATCGACAATGAAGCGCTCCTACGACGGCGAGGGCGTTGCAACCTACCGCAAGAATCTGGTGGAGGGAGGCGTGCTGAAAACGCTTCTTCACAGCCTGCTCACCGCAAAAAAGGCGGGTGTGGAATCGACGGGCAACGGACTGCGCGGCGGCAACGTTTCTCCTTATAATCTCTCAATCGCGGCAGGTACGGATAGCGAGGAGGCGCTCCTTGCGGCTGTCGGAGAGGGAATTTATATTACCGAATGCAAGGGCTTTCACGCGGGCGCAAACGCGGTCACGGGTGACTTTTCCATTGAGAGCGCGGGATTTCGGATCCGCGGAGGCAAGCGTGCCGAGCCGATCAGATCCTTTACCGTGGCGGGCAATTTCTTCGAGCTGCTCAAGCGGATCGACCGTTTGGGCGACACCGTGGAGTGGGGAATTCCCGCAACGCGCGCGTTCGGCTCTCCTGCCGTGCTGGTGCGCGGAATGAAGATCGCGGGCGACTGAATCAAAAAGATCCGCACCGCCATAAGCGGTGCGGATTAAAGTATTACGGCTCCTTTGCCCAATCGGGGGTGAGGGAGAATTGCATTTCCTTTCCCGTTTTGGGGTGCGGAAACGTGAGGGCGTGGCAGAAGAGGCGGATCTCGCATCTGTCGCGCGCGCCGTACTTGCCGTCTCCGACGAGCGGAAGCCCTCTGGAGGAGAACTGCACGCGAATTTGGTGCGTCCTCCCTGTTTGAAGCTCTATTTTTAGCAAAGAAAGGCTATCGAGTGGAGCGTCGTCCCAAGATTTTACGATTTCGTAATCGAGGATCGCCTCCTTGACGCCGTTTCGCGGACGGTTGACCGTAAAGGTCTTGTTTCGTGCGCGGTCGTGGTAGAGCAGATCGGTCAGACGCGCGCGCGGCTCTGTGGGGATGCCGTGGACGATGGCAAGATAGGTTTTTTTGAGCGTGCGTGCCTGCACGGCGGCGGAAAGTCGTGCCGCCGCGGCTTTGGTGCGCGCGTAGACCATCACGCCGCCAACACCGCGGTCAAGACGGTGGATCACACCGACGTATCCGTTGTTTTGCGCCTTGAGCGCGGAGGCGAGGCTTTCTTCCTCGTTGCCCTCCTCGGAAAGTGCCCCAACGGGCTTTTCCACGACGAAGATCTCTTCGTCAACGTACAAAAAATTGAGGTCCATATGTGTCATCCTTTGCAAAAGGGATTTTGATTTGATCGGAAAGAGAGGCTTGGAGTTGTATGAAGGACGAATGGAGTGCGGACAGCTTGGCACGTTCGCTTGGGGCGAGTGCCGCGCGCTACCGTCCGTATGCGTTTGATTGCATCGATTCGACCAACGCGGAGGCAAAGCGGCTTGCGGTATCGGGCGAGCGCTTCGCTCTCATTGCCGCCGCGGAGCAGAGCGCGGGGCGGGGCAGAATGGGCAGGCGGTTTCATTCTCCCGTCGGTACGGGCGTCTATTTCAGCCTGCTGCATACCCTTGACCGTCCGATCTCGGATGCGGTTTCGGTCACCTCTGCCACAGCGGTTGCCGTGATGCGTGCCATCCGTCGGCTTTGCGGTGTGCAGACCGAGATCAAATGGGTCAACGATCTCTACCTCGACGGAAAAAAGGTGGCGGGAATTCTTGCCGAATCGGTTTCAAATCCCGCAAGACCGACCGAATGCGCGGTCATTATCGGCATCGGGATCAATCTGCGTCCTGCTTCTTTTCCCGCAGAGCTTGCCGAAATTGCGACAACGCTTGGCAATTCGACGGTGTCGAGGAGTGCGCTGATCGCGGCGATCGCAGAGGAGCTGACGCCCTATCTGTGCGCTCCCGATCTTCGTACGTGGCTTGACGATTACCGTGCGCATTCCTGCGTGCTTGGACGCGCGGTGGAATGGAGAATTGGCGAAGAGATCTTTTGCGGCAGAGCCGTGGAGATCGATTGCGACGGTGCCTTGATCGTGGAGAGGGCAGACGGCGCGCGTGCTCGCCTCGCAACGGGCGAGATCTCTCTGCGACCTATTGTATCATAAATCGATTGCTTTTTCAAGTGCCTGTTCCGACTTGCGAGGTCGGCGGGCACTTTTTTATTTTATACAAATCCTTCGACGGTGTGTGACGGCGTGCGCGGTCTGTCGGCTTGATTCGGGGCGATCCTCTGCTTTCCTGTCGGGGAGGCTCACTTTCGGTCGGACGGTTTTGCTTGCTTTTTTTCGCCCTCCGTGGCATAATCAAGAGAGACCTGGGATGGGAGGGGGAGTGGGATGATGCCGCGCTTGAAGATGCTGTTTTTGATCCTTGCCGTAGCGGTGTTTGCGGGGATGCTTTCGTTTTGGTTGCTTCCGACGGAGAGCGTACGGGAGGAGACGGGTACAACGGAGGTAAACGTGCCCCCTGCCGAGCCCCCCGTCGCGCCCGCGCCTACCGCGTCGCTTTCGTTTGCCTCCAACGGAGACGGCACCTGCACGGTTGTAGGCTTGGGCGCCTCTTCTTCATCCGCGCTTGTCATTCCCATGCATTCCTCCGTTGGCGATCGTGTGACCGCGATCGCCTCGCGTGCCTTTTTCGGATGTGAGTCGATTCAGGCGATCCATATTCCCGAAAGCGTGGAATTTATCGGTGCTCTCGCCTTCGGTGCTTGTCCCAATCTTGCCTTCGTTTCCGTAAGCGCGCAAAATCCGTCCTTTACCGCCCTCGATGGGGTGCTCTATTCGAAGGATCTTTCCACGCTCTACCTCTATCCGCCTATGCACGGTGCGCGCACCCTCCGCCTCTCTCGCAAGACCTTATCCATCTCGGAGATGGCTTTCTACCGCGCCGCCTACCTCCAATCCCTCACCTACGAGGGCTCCGCCGAGGATTGGGAGCGCATCTCCATCGCCCCCAAAAACTATGCCCTCAACGCACTTGCAAAGGTCTTTGAGGGCGGTTAGGTTATGCGCGGGGGATTTTATTAGGGAAAACTTTTTGAAAAAAGTTTTTATTAGGGGGAACTTTTTGAGAAAAGTTCCCCCTATAACCCCCTCAAAAACTTTTAAAAAGTTTTTGGGATTGATCAGATTTATGAGTCTGTTCCTCTGTCCTTAGGCAGTGAAACAGACTTTTTTATTTCTCTTACAACTCCAAACAAGAGCTCCCGCAGCCATTTTGGTACCACCACCCAAAATGGCCACCGATGCTACTTTACCTATGGTGATTTTGGTGCCGCTTCCCACATCGTGACCGAGCCGAGGGCAAACTAATCTTGTTGAGTTTTCAGGGTAGTGGTCCCTGAAAACTGTGCGGTAGCAAATCTGAAAAACTGTCCGCAAACAAAAAAAGTCTGCACCCTTGACAAAAGTCAGTGGCACAGACTAACCAATCCAATTCACCCAAAACCTTTGTTAAAAGGTTTTGAAGGGGTTATAGGGGGAACTTTTCCTTAAAAAGTTCCCCCTAACATTCTCCCCTAACATTCTCCCCTAACCCCCATCTCTTCATTTCTTTTCAAAGCCGTGGATGAAGCCGTTGGGGTCGGCGGAGCAGATATCGCCTGCGATGACGCGGTTGCGGTAGATGAGGACGTTTGCGTAGACGGTGCCATCAAAGCTTGGATAGTTTGTGATGGCGAAGGTATAGCGCGTGACGTCCTTGTTTTTATATTTGGAGAGGTTGAGTCCTTGCTCCTTTTGCAGCTCGTTGTAGGCGGCGAAGATCTTGTCAAGCTCTGCGGGGATCGTTACGGTTTTGACCTCGACGGGGGAGGGATCGACGGTCCAGCCGAACTGCGAGAGGAAGGAGACGACGTCGGATTCGGTTTTGATCTTCTCGTAGTTGTATTCGGCGTTGGCGGAGGTCTCGGAGGAGAGGGTGTAGGTGGGGACGAACGCGATGAGGGTGATGAGCACGGTCAGCGCAACGCAGACGATGCCGATGAGCTTGACGGTTCCTGCGCGCATAGAATAAACGAACATATGTAGCCTCCCGAAATGGATTTGTTGGTAGACTATATGCGCGCGGGGGAGGATTTATGCGTGCGGACAAGAAAAAGCGCGGGAGACCGAACGTCAGCCGCGCTTTCAGTGCTTTTGATAGAAGAGGGAGGAATCGATGTCGAAGGTGTCGGTTCTGGCAGCCGCGCGAACGCCACGGGAGTGCGCGTGCACGTTGTGGAGCAGACCGAACATCAAAAAGGTTGCGAGCATCGAGGAGCCGCCGCAGGAGAGGAAGGGGAGCGTGATGCCGACGACGGGGAGCATTGCAAGACACATTCCCACGTTTTCAAGCACCTGTACGATCAGAGTCGCGCCGACTCCCACGCAGATCAGACCTCCGTAGTCCGAGCTGCTGGCACTCCGCGCGATCATAATGATGCGCACCACCATGATCATAAAGATGGCGACCACCGCGAATCCGCCGAGAAATCCGAATTTTTCGCAGATGGTGGCGAAGATAAAGTCGGTGTGTGAGGCAGTGAGGATCTCGTAAATGCTGCCTCCCGTCACGCCCTGACCGAAGAGACCGCCTGCGGCGATCGCATCGCGGCTCATAATTGCCTGCCAGCCGTAGTTATCGGGATCAAGCTCGGGGTTGAAGCCCACGATGATACGCATTTGCTGATATTCCGCAAGCGAATCCCAGAGATAGGGGAGAAGCAAGAGGATCGCGAGGAATACGCCCACGAAATAGAGCGGGTGCAGACCTGCACAGAAGAGCATAATGGCGATCATTGCGAGGTAAACGAGCGCGACGCCGAGGTCACCCGAGAGCAGGATCAATCCTACGATCAGCCCTGCGTGGAGGGCAAGCAGAAGGACGTTTACGGGATGATTGATGCGCTCCTTGACCGTGAAGAGATGCTTGGAAAAGGTGCAGACGAAGGTGAATTTGACGAACTCCGAGGGCTGGATCATAAAGCCTGTGCCGGGGATGCGGAGCCAGCTTTGGTTTGCCGTTTCCATATTCTCGCCGCTGCTGCCCACGAGGAGCGTCAGCAGGAGCAGGAGTGCGGAGCCGATGAGCATAGGGAGCCAGAGCTTGTCGATGATCGCGCGATAATCGACGTACGCGATCGCAAAGGTGATGACCGTACCGACTGCAAACATTGCGATCTGCATCCGCAGCTTGGACATTCCGAAATTATCCACAGCTCCCGCGATTGTGATGATGCTGATGACCGAGAGCAGGACCGAGCAGATGAAAAGCACGGGATCGACGTTCCGTACCGCATCGCGCAGGATCGAGATGATTTTTTGCATCGCGTATACCTCCTTTTCCGTTATTTGGTGTGCGATGGGGGAAGGGTAATCTTTTGCAAAATTATCCTTCCCCCGAAAATCGAGCTTGTCTTAATACTGTCTGCCCCAGATGACCATATGGCGTGCGGGCTTGCCGCAGCAGACGCAGGTGTCACCCAGATTGTCCTCGACGAAGGGGATGCAACGGGACTTGACACCGCCGGTGACGTCCTTGAGCTCCTCCTCACAAGCGGTCTCGCCGCACCACATTGCCTTGATGTAGCCTTCCTTGTTTGCGGCAATATCGAGGAATTCCTCGCGGTTGTGCGCCTCATAGGTGCGCTCGGTGCGGTTCTGCAGCGCTCTCTGATACAGCTCGTTGTGAACTGCCTGCAGAGCTGCCTCAACTGCCTCCTCGATGTTATCGAGAGAAACAAAGGTCTTTTCGCGCGTTACGCGGCTGACGAGCACGCAGGAATTGTTTTCGATGTCGCGCGGGCCGAGCTCGAGACGGAGCGGAACGCCCTTCATCTCGTATTGGCTGAACTTCCAGCCCGTGGAGTTGTCGCTATCGTCGAGCTTGACGCGGAAGCGCTTTGCAAGACGAGCGCGGATCTCCTCCGCCTTCTCCAATACGCCCTCCTTGTGCTGAGCGACGGGGATCATTGCAACCTGAATGGGTGCTACGCGAGGCGGGAGAATGAGGCCGTTGTCGTCGCCGTGCGTCATAATGATCGCACCGATGGAACGGGTGGAGAGACCCCAAGAGGTCTGGTGGGGATATTTCTGCGTGTTGTCACGCGCGGTAAAGGTGATGTCGAATGCCTTTGCAAAGCCGTCTCCGAAGTAGTGGGAGGTACCGCCCTGGAGGGCTACGCCGTTGTGCATCATCGGCTCGATGGTGTAGGTCTCCTCAGCGCCCGCAAACTTCTCCTTCTCGGTCTTGCGGCCCGTGTATGCGGGGATCGCAAGCGTCTCTGCATAGAAGTCCTCGTAGACCTTCAGCATACGCTGTGTCTCCTCGCGTGCTTCCTCCTCGGTCTCGTGCATCGTGTGTCCCTCCTGCCAGAGGAACTCGGAGGTGCGGAGGAAGGGACGGGTAGTCTTCTCCCAACGTACCACGTTACACCACTGATTGTAGAGCTTGGGGAGATCGCGGTAGGACTGAATGATGCTCTTGAAGTGATCGCAGAAGAGCGTTTCGGACGTGGGGCGGACGATGAGTCGCTCGGAGAGCTTGTTCTGACCGCCGATGGTGACGATCGCGCACTCGGGAGCAAAGCCCTCTACGTGATCCTTCTCCTTCTGCAAGAGGCTCTCGGGGATGAACATAGGCATATATACGTTCTCGTGTCCCAGTGCCTTGAAGCGCGCGTCCAGATCCTTCTGGATATTTTCCCAAATTGCGTAGCCGTAGGGACGGATGATCATACATCCCTTGACTCCCGAATAATCAACGAGCTCTGCCTTCTTGACAACGTCGGTGTACCACTGACCGAAATCGACGTCCATCGAGGTGATCTGCTCGACCATTTTTGCATTGTTTTTTGCCATTTTTCCTTGTGTTCCTTTCTTCTGCCTGCGCTCTTGCGCAAAAAATGCATACTTAATTATATTATAAACCATTCATCCGTATTTGTCAAGCCGTTTCGGGTACAATATTTAGCGTGCGGATGGGGGTGAAGGGATGGAATTATACGGAGTACGGATCGACGAGGTAACGGCGGAGGAGGCGGTGGCACGCGCGATGGGGGGCGTGCGTTGTGTGGTGTTTACGCCGAATGCGGTGATGCTGGATGCTTGCAGGAGAGATCGCTCGATCGCTGATCTGCTCAACCGCGCGGATCTTTCGCTGGCGGACGGGCAAGGGGTTCTGATGGCGGCAAGACGGTGCGGGCATGCGCTTCCTTGCCGCGTTTCGGGGATCGATTTTGCAGAGGCTCTGATGGAGCGTGCGGAGGGGGCGAGGATCTTTTTGCTCGGCGGTGCGGCAGGGGTTGCCGAGGCGGCGGCAGAGCGGCTTCGGGCGCGCTATCCGAGCATCGACGTTTGTGGGTGTCACCACGGGTATTTTGAAAAAACGGGTGCCGAGAACGTGCGTGTGCGCGAGAGGATCAATTCCTGTCGCCCCGATCTGCTCTTCGTTTGCCTCGGCTTTCCCTTGCAGGAGCGCTGGATCGCGGAAAATGTGCAAGCGCTTCCGTCCGTTCGCGTGGCGGTAGGCTTGGGCGGAAGCCTCGACGTCTGGTCGGATCGCCTCCGACGAGCCCCGCAATTTGTCCGTTTCCTCCGCCTCGAATGGGCTTGGCGGATGCTGCGCGAGCCAAAACGCCTCCGCCACCTCCCGGCCTTGCTCCGCATTGCTTTGTGGAGAGAGTAATAAGGAGGAGATTGTGGGGGGAGGGGAAGGGGTTCCTTCCATAAAGCAGGTTTTACCTACCGATAGAAAATCATCCTCGTAGGAGCGTCCTGTGAACGCCCGCGGGCGAACGCAGTTCGCCCCTACGGCAAAAAGGACAGAGAATTTCACGTTCTCTGTCCTTTTCACACCCCTTGCCTGCAAGGTATAGTGTGCTACACCTTTCAGGTGAACTGTCGGGCAGTAATGAGCCTCCCTTATGTAAAGGGAGCTTTTTTATGTTCATCTATGACTTGTCAATTTTCCTGACAAGCACTGCTTTTGTAGGCACAAAAGCCAAGACCAAGGAGTAAAACAGATCATGCTCCTTTTTAAAAAGCCTTTATCTGTTGCGTCTTTCTATACCTTTCGATCCAATCTACCAACCCTTCGATACGTGTTCCGCGGACGGTTAGAGGTTTGCCTTCGAAAATCTCTCGGGCGTTGATAACAAAATCGGAACGGGTGAGTTCGCGCTCGCGTACGATGGACTTAGGGGATTTAAGACTCAGTTCGTACATCCAAGCACCGTTGTAGTCAATCTTGCACAGAGCTTGGTAAAGCTTCTGCCAGTCGATATCTCCTTCTCCCGGAAGCCAATGACGCTCATCAAGAAAATCATAATCAGAGATGTGAAGCGTAACGATCCGATTTCCGATCTTGCGAATGTATTCATGTGGCTTTTCGAGAGAAAGCAGGTGATTGGTATCAAAGCAGGAGCGGAGATTCTCATGCGCAGAAAGCAATTCGAGCATTTCCTCGGAATTGCGCCCTATGCAAGAGCGCGGAAGATTCTCCACGCAGATAATTCCATTAAAACGATCTGCATACTCGGCAAGACGGGCAAGGGATCTCTTGGAGCACTCAAGATGAGTAGTTCTCTGCTCGTCGCAAATGGGTTCGCCGCTGGAATGCACGACAAATCGCTTGATGCCTATAGAACTGCCCTCTTTGATCAACCCCTTAAAGTACTCTACCGTGTGATCACAAAGATCGGGGTGTGACAGATCCAGTTCTGCAAAGGGACCAAACGGCAGATGATACGACCATAACTCGATGCCGTAGATGTCGGAAAGGAGTTTAATCTCTGCATAATCGAGGTCCCTGTTGGGCTTACGTCCAAAGGATATTTCAATTGCCTGTACGCCTGCTTTTTTGTAGTCGGCAAACAAGGCTTCGGTCAAATCCTCACTGCAAGAAGACATTCCAATTTGATACATAATAAGTCACTCCTTTTGCAATCCGTAATTTACAGCTTGTGGATAAAATAGTGCAGATGTATTATGAGTATAGCACACAAATTGTACTTTGTCAATGGGGGGTTGCATTACACTCTGCTTTATCGCAGGTACGCCAAAACGAGATTTTTTTGTATCGTGCCTCGATCCGTAGGAAGGGATTTGGCGTTTTTGAGTTGGGTAACCTTAAAAATGACGAGGGAGAGAGCCTTTTGGAAAAGCTCTCTCCCTTGTTTTTTATGGGAAGTGTTTTTTATCGAAACTCCGTCTCGCCGTCCTCACAGTAAACGTGGGTACGGAGGATGGAATAGGTTTCGATTGCGGGGTCTCCCGTGAGAATGGGGAGCTTCGCACGTGCCGCCTTGATGAGCAGCTCGGGGTTGAGATGCTCGGTTGCTCCTGCGCGCAGGACTGTACTGACGCGGATGCGATCGGGCACGGTGGGATCGTAGACCGCGCGGAATCGGCGGATCATCGGAACGAGGTCGATCTCCTTATCTCCCGATTTGGTCTTTTTTGTGACCGTGACG
>JAZQWH010000057.1:0-4007 GCA_045632205.1 Eubacteriales bacterium | reverse complement strand
AGGCGGCGTGAGATATTTCACAATCGTGCGAAAAGGTTGCGGAGCAACCTTGCACATTATTTCACGTTTTGCTTGGCAAAACATTTCACTTATATTTACCGCCCGACAATACGCTTTTATAAGTGTAACACACTATACCTTACAGGCAAGGCGCGTGAAAAGGAGTACTGACAAAAACGTCCGTACTCCTTTTTTCGGCAAGAGATATTGATTTTCCTTCCTTAGTATGCTATACTGAAGGAGCATCAAGCAACGTCAGGAGAACAAACGTATGAAAATGAAGGCGTATATCATTCAACCATATTATTCCTTTGAGGAAAAGGATCTTCAGAAGTGTTATGATGGGATGATCGAGCTGCTCGATACAGTCGATACAGATGCGGATATCATCGTTTTGCCCGAATATACCGATATTCCCGCGGCTTGCGATAGTAAGGCGAGCTTTCACGGTGCGATCGAGACCTACAACGAGCGGATCAAGAAGAGCGCGGCGGAGGCGGCGCGTCGCTGTCATTCCATCGTCTTTTTCAATGCGGCGGATCAGACGGAAACGGGCTGGCGAAACACCACCTACGCGCTTGACCGAGAGGGAAACGTCGTCTATAAATATTACAAGGCACATCCCGCGCCAAGCGAGGTCAAGACCGAACGCGAGGGCGGAAACGAGGTGGACGTCAGCTACAGCTACGAATTCCGTCAGCCCGACGTGGTTGAGATCGAGGGCATCCGTTTTGGCTTTATGACCTGCTACGATTTCTATTTCTATGAGAATTTCGCACCTCTTGCAAGGCAGAACGTGGACGTGATCATCGGTTGCTCGCATCAAAGAACCGACACGCACGAGGCGCTTTCCATCATCAACCGCTTCCTTTGCTACCATACCAATGCGTATCTGCTGCGTTCCTCGGTCTCACTCGGAGAGGAGTCGACCATCTGCGGCTGCAGTGCCGCAATTGCACCCGACGGAAGGGTGCTTGTGGATATGAAGAGCAGGATCGGTGTTGCGGTTACCGAATTTGATCCGCGCGAAAAATACTACAAGCCCGCAGGCTTCCGCGGAAAGCCAAAGGCGCATTACGAATACATCGAGGATGGAAGACGCCCATGGCTCTATCGCAACGGTGGAGCGAGTGTCGTTCCGTTCGATCGATATATGCCGTATCCCCGTCTCTGCGCACATCGCGGATACCACGCAATGGCACCCGAGAACACAATGCCCGCATTCGGAGCGGCCGTGGCAATGGGCGCGCAGGAGATCGAGTTTGATCTGTGGTCGACTACCGACGGAGCGCTTGTCACCGCACACGACAGAAAGCTGGAGCGCGTTTCGAACGGCACGGGATTCGTCGACGAGCATAGTCTGGCAGAGCTGAAGGCTCTTGATTTCGGTGTCAAATTCGGCGAGGTCTACAAGGATCTTCGTCTGCCGACCTTTGAGGAGATCCTCCAAAAATTTGCGGGCAGAGTGGTAATGAACATCCACGTCAAGATCTGGGACAAGGATACCAACGACAGAATGATCGAGCAGATCGCCTCCTTCATCGAAAAATACGATTGCGTGCGCCACGTTTATTTTATGTCCACCAACACCAATGCGTTGCTTGAAATGCGAGAGAGATTGCCGCATGCGGGCTACTGTCAAGGCTCCGGGCAGGGACACGAGTATATGATCGAAATGGCGATCAAGCATCGCTTTGAAAAGGTTCAGTTCGTGAGCTGGAAGCCGATGGAGCAATCGATGATCGACCGTTGCCACGCACACGGTATCCTTTGCAACTACTGTCAGGCAAACGATAGCGAAACGGCAAGGAAGGTTCTGGATATGGGAATCGATTGCGTTCTGACCGACGATTATCATACCGTAAAATCGGGGCTTGAAAGGCTTTTGAAATAAAAATGATCAATAAAAGGGGGATTGTTATGAAGCGTTTTGTTCTTTCTATTCTATGCTTGTGCTGTGTAATCGGCTTGATTTCCTGTGATGGCGAACACGTACACCAATGGAAGGATGAATGGTCGTATAATATGGAAAGTGATCCAATTCATCATTGGCACGTCTGCGAGGATGCGGCGTGTGTGGAGATTTCTGAGAAAGAGGCACATCAATGGCAGGCTGTGGAGGATGATTCTGATGTGAATACACAGAAAAAGCGTTGTGCGGTTTGCGGTGCAGAGAAAACCGAGGCGATTCCATCTCCCTATCAGGTGACTCGGGAGCAATGGCAAAAAGCGCTGAGTTTGGAAACGTACCCGACCGTGATCACGCAGCACGTATATTATCCCGCAACCCCGCAGAGCAGGGAGGGCTTTATCTATCTGTCGACGGTTGAAATTGACGGAGACAAAATTTATATGTATGAGTTAGATAAATTGTTGACGACGAAATCACACGAATTTTACTACGAAAAGGTTGGCGAGTCCTATTTCCGTTATTCCTTCAACAATCAGACAAATGAGTGGGTCAGTCGGGAAATATCGGAAAGTGCTTATCAAGAGCCGAAAATACAATACGTAACGATTGGCGGAAATAATATGGCGAATTATTTTGCCTATGAGGATATTACGTTTGATGCAGAAAGCAATACGTACAAGTGCGAAGCATTGGAAGTGGATTTTGAAGGAGAAATTATGAATTTGTTTCACGTTTCCTTCCGCTTCGAGAACGGTAAGATGATGAGCTACTACTTCGAAGCTGAAATTGACGGATACAATGCTATCCAAACGACAATGGATTATAATCCTGTTTCCATAGCATTTCCCTGGCAGGAAAATTGAAGACCGTGCAGTGTATAAATGAACAGAATGAGTAATTGGCGAAGAAATATACGAAAAAAGCGGTGTCTGCTTTTGCAGACACCGCTTTTTTTTACGGCTTGTCGCTCCTTCCAATTATGTAATCCGCGCTGACGCCGTAACAGTTGCAGAATTATTTGATAAAAACTTGAATTTTATGGTAAAGTTTGCTTTTCCTGCAATTAAATATTGACATTTACTCAAAAATAGAGTATAATAGATGAGAAAGTTAAAATTTGACTTTCTTGTTAGTTCTCAAAAAATAAAAGGAGGAGAAAAAATGACTAACAAAAGCACGAAGCGTTCGCTCCTGCTTTCGATCATGTCCCTCATTCTTTGTGTGGCAATGCTCGCAGGCACGACGTTCGCGTGGTTTACCGACAGCGTGACGAGCGCAAATAACGTCATCACGTCGGGCAATCTTGATATGACATTTGAGTATTGGGACGGAACGAAATGGGTGGACGTACAGGATTCGTCCGCGATCTTTGACGCAGAGGCTCTGTGGGAGCCCGGTTACGTCGAGGTAGTTTATCTGAAGGTGGCAAACGTTGGTTCTCTTGCGCTCAAGTATCAGCTTGGTGTCAATATTGCGAGCGAAACAGGCTCTACCAACGTGCTTGGCGATGCGTTCAAGCTCTCCGATTACATCTACTTTGACGTTGTGGAGGCAAATGCGTTTGCAGAGTATGCGACCCGTGCCGAGGCAATGGCGATCGTTGACGATGCAAAGCTCATTTCCACGGGCTATTCCAAGGCAAGCACCCTTGCAGCGCCTGCAGTTGGCGCGGAGTCTGCGGAGTACGTCACGATGGTGGTTTATATGCCCACGAGCGTTGGCAACGAGGCAAACCACGATAAGGCTTACGCCGCACCCTCCATCAATCTCGGCATCAATGCGGTTGCAACGCAGTTCACCGCAGAGGTTGATTCCTTTGACGATCAGTACGATGCGGGCGCAAAGTATCCCGTATTGCCCACACCCGTCAGCACCGAGGCACAGCTCGTGGCGGTTCTCGCAGAGGGCGGACACGCAGTGCTTGCGAATGATATTACCGTCACGTCAACGCTGAATATGAGCAGCGGTATCCTGGACGGTAACGGAAACGCACTCATTCCAACGTTCTATAACAATCCTCTGATCAATCCTACGGGCGGAACGATTAAAAATCTGACGGTCAACGATCCTAATCCCGTAATGTGGGATAACAGAT
>JAZQWH010000056.1:0-4498 GCA_045632205.1 Eubacteriales bacterium | reverse complement strand
AGGCGTTGCTTGCCGTGTCGGTGACGGCGCGAGCATCATCAACTGCGTTAACAACGCGGACCTTACCGTTAAGGTAAAGACCGGTTGGGCGATCGCGGGCGGTATGGTTGCAAAAACCCAGGCAAACTATGCGGTAACTCTCCCCGAGGGAGCAACGCAGCTTGAGATGGGAATGCAGTACCTCTGCGGTATTTCCAACTGCGTCAACAACGGTAACATTTATGCCGAGAACAACAACGGCGGTACTGCAAAGCAGGTCACTGCTGTTGGCGGTATGATCGGTTATGCGGGCATTTCTCCTCAGGGTGACGCGCTTGTTATGAACTGTACCAATACGGGTAAGCTTTCTGCGAATCGCCTGGGTGCCGGCGGTATTGCCGCAATGATCGGCGTTCAGCGCGCGGATAAGACCCGCGTGGAGAACTGCTACAGCACCACGCTTCCCGAGGTCACCGAGGATGCGGCCGACATTGCAAAATTCACCCCTGCATTCCTTTATACGCTCGGCGCAGAGCGCATTACCAATGACAGAACCTACTCCAAGAAGAGCTATATCACGCCCGATAGCTGCATCTTCCTGCCTCAGAGCGTGATTGAGACCTCCGACGGCGCGGCGCTTCGCGTCAACCCCACCAGACCCAACCTCGCAACGCTTCGCTTTGAAAACTCCATCAACCCCGAGTTCATCACGCTGATGGCTGATAAGAAGGTTGAGTTCGGCACCATCGTTCTGGAAAGATCGATCGCGGATGCGGCAAGAGCGGCAGCTCCGAACGTTGAGGATATGATCAGACTGATTCCTGTAAACGATCTCCGTACCATCAATCCTTACCAGGTTAAGATGACCACGGATCAGACGGGAGAAACGCTGATCGGATTTGAGTACGATGCGATCCTGATGAACCTGAAGGCGATTGCGTACGAGACTGAGTACGTTGCGATCGGTTACGTCAGCGTTCTTCTCGATGAAACCACCGGATTTTCGATCACCTTCTACGCAGATTACACGGTTGGCGATGACTCCCGTGCGGTCAGCGTGAAGGAAATTGCCTCCATTTATTATAATGATCTGCGCGCGGCGGCAGAGAGCGAGGAATACAAGTATGCGGTTGATGAGAGACACGACGTCAGCCTCGGCGCATACAGCTGCTTCACCCCCGAGCAGCTTGACGTGATCCTCAACTATATCAACAGTGCTACGAGCGCACCTGTTGTGCCCGATGAGCCCACCGAGCCCGACGAGCCCACCCAGCCCGGTGAACCCACCGAGCCCGGTGAACCCACCGAGCCCGATGAGCCTACAAACCCCGGTGAACCCACCGAGCCCGACGAACCCGATGATCGGAACGATCACGTATCCGTTCCCGGTATTGACGAGTAATCGACCAAACGAATCAGAAAGGAAACGCAATTTATGAAAAATGTAAAGAAAATTCTGATAGCGCTTTTGGCGATGATCCTCTGTGCGGCAACGCTTTCCTCCTGTCTCGGTGTAAGAAATGCGGCAGGCGGCTTTGGCGGATTTGAGAGCGGCGACGCTACGACGGGCGACGGTACTGATAACAACGGACCGCAGGATCAAACGAGCGCAAGCGCGCTTGAGATCATCAAGTCCTCCAAAAACAAATTTACCAGCGAATATCAGATCGTTTACGGCGCAGGTAGCAAGGATTACGAGCAGGAGTTCGCAACCAAGCTCCGCGATGCGATCAAGGCGATCACGGGCGTTGAGCTTCCCCTTGTGAGCGACGTCAAATACTATGATGATCCCTCCACCAGAAAGGATAAGGAGATCATCATCGGTACGACCAACCGTGAAGAGCTTTTCACCATTCCCTCCGACCTCGACGTTTACGAGCTCGGTTACGCGATCTACGCGGCAAACGAGAGATTGGTGTTCGCCTTTGCCTCCAGAACGGGCTCTTATTTCGCACTTCGCGATTTCATCCAGAAGAATTTCGGACAGAACCTTGACAAGCTGGATAAGGACGTTGCAAAGCTGACGGCGGCTCCCAAGGCGCTCAAGCTCCCCGCAAACTACGGCACCTACAAGACGCTCGCGTCCATTCATCTTCCTTATAGCGATATTCCCGTTTCGCGTTACAACGTTGTCTATCCCATGGTTGCGGATGACGACAATGTAAACTATATGATGAAGCGTATGGCGTTCATCCTCCGTGACGGCTTCCTGGCTGCCACCGGCACCGAACCCGGAATCGAGGTTGAAACCATCGATACGAGCGGTGCGGTCATTCGCGTGCATCTGCTCGATAAGGAAGAGGATATGACGGGTGCGAACGAATGGATCGCTCCCGGTGAGTGGAATCTTACCTATGAGAACAAGACCAACCAGTTCATCATCGAGGCAAGCTCCTACTACGGATTTATCGGCGCGGCAAACTACCTCCCCACTGTCATCAACTCCTGGGGCTTCTTCGACTTCGGTATGGAGACGTTGGATGAAAACGGTGACATCAAGAAGGAATTTAACGCAAACGGCTCTTACGTTGATTACCTCAACCGCAAGACCGAGTCCAATAAGTACGCTTACGACAAGCAGGGCGACAACCGCGTCATGTTCCTCAACGTCCTCTTTGGAAACACTGCAGGCGATAACGCTGAATACGCTGTTCCTTCCGAAGAGAGAAACCAGATCCAGCAGATCATGATCGCCGAGTATATGCCCGACGTTCTCGGCTGCCAGGAGTTCAATAGCTCCAAGCGCGGCGGAAGTGCTTGCCTGGAGCTGAACGGTAAGGGCGGACTTTCGGGTCTGCTTGCGGATCTCGGATATGCTGAGGCGGTTGACCCCCGTGTTCAGAATGCTTACCCGAACACCGTTGTGATCCCCGGTACCGAGGGCATCGGACATCTGACTCAGCCCGAGTATTTCATTGATCCCGCAACGGGCGGTATCCTCGGCTACGGCGGAGGAACGCAGGTCACCTACAACGGCAAGACCTTCAATACCTTCTGGAACAATACTCCGATCTTCTACAACACCAAGACCACCAAGCTTATCGCTGCGGAATACTATTGGTACAAGAACCAGTGGGACCGCATCAACAAGGATGATGCCGGCAACTACATTCACGAGAACTCGAACAGTGACGCAGGCTCCAAGGCTGCAACGTGGGGCGTATTCGAGTCCCTTGCAACCGGTCAGCGTTACATCGTGATCTCCACGCATATGTGTACACGTAGCGACTACGTCCGTAGCTTGCAGGGTAGAGAGATCGTTGCGCTCATCAAGCAGCTCGCCGAGACCTACGATTGCCCCGTCTTCTTTGGCGGAGATATGAACGGTAACGGTACCGCAAACCCAGAAGGCGTTTACTACGAGGATATTGACAAGACCCTCACCGGATCCGGAAACTATTCTTACTTCATCTACTCCAACCTCATTTCGATGCAGGATACCGTTTTTGAGGACGGAAGCCGTCCTTGCGAGCTCTTTACCTCTATGGTCAACTCCAGTCACGGCTATCCGAACTTTGACAACACCGACCGCATCATGACTCCCGGCTACAATGACGAGAGCAAGATTGGCTTCGCTGAGGGCAACAGAGCAGGCTCTTCGATCGACCAGATCTTCCTCTGGAACGGAAACGAGGACCTTGAATTGAACGTCTTCGGCTTTATCGTCGATGACTGCTCGCTATCCTCCTCCGACCACTTGCCGTACTTCCTGGATTTCAACATTCACGGTGAAACCAACGACGGTGCGGAATTTGGCCCGACAGTATGATAACCGAATAAGATCTACCAAAGGGCTCGCTTTTTGGCGAGCCCTTTTTCCAAAAAGCTCGTGTACAGCGCTCTGCTCCCAATGCCCTTTGGAGGCGGAGCGGTGTATACCGAACCAAACGGTGATTTGATAGATCCTCCGATAGTATGAAAGGATGATTGTTATGAAATTGAAATTTAGAATGTTATCGGCGTTGCTGGCGCTTGTGCTTCTTCTGCCGTTGATTCCCGTGGTGAGCCTTGCTGCCGACGGAGACGAAGCTGCGCTGAACGGCCCATGGGACGGCTCGGTCGCCGAGGCTTATGCAGGAGGAACGGGTGTTGAGAGCGATCCGTATCAGATCGCAAACGGCGCACAGCTTGCTCTGATGGCGGCGCATATGAATTCCTCCGACAGCGCTACGGTTGAGAAATACAAAAAAGCATATTACGTGTTGACCGCGGACATCGATCTCGGAAATCGCGAGTGGACTCCCATTGGCGGAAACCTCTATTCCGATAGCTCCGACCGCTTTGCCGGCTCGCTTGACGGTGCGGGACATACCATCTCCAATCTGTCTATTCTGCAAAAGCAGCAGGACGGCGCAGGTTTGTTCGGTGTTCTTGCGGCGGCAACCATCAAGAATTTCACCCTCCAGGGTAGAGTGATCTCAGGTCTGAAGGATAATACCAAGACCTCTGCTCCCGGAATTGCAATGCTTGCCCCCACGGGTCACGGTACAAAGGTTGAAAACGTGACGGTTTACGCAAA
>JAZQWH010000055.1:0-1735 GCA_045632205.1 Eubacteriales bacterium | reverse complement strand
GGACGCGCGTTTGCAGGCGGCGCACTTTCGGGGGCGGTGGAGCCGATCGGTGCGGCATTGACTCTGCTTGCCGCACGCGTGATCCTGCCCGTTCTTCCGTTTTTGCTGGGGCTTGCGGCGGGAGCAATGCTCTACGTCGTTGCGGAGGAGCTGATCCCCGAGGTGGCGGAGAGCGGACACGGACGGGTTGGCACGGTGCTGTTTGCCGTCGGCTTTGCCGTGATGATGGCGCTCGACGTTGCTCTTGGATGAAAAATGCTCTGCCTTGATCGCAAGGCAGAGCTTCCTTTTTTATTTAGATTGTGTGTTTCGGTAGCCTTGTGGGGACGTGCCGACGTGCTTTTTAAAGCACTTGGAAAAATAAAAGCTATCCGCAAAGCCGCATTCGTGGGCGATCGGTAGCGCTTGGGAATGTCTGTTGGCGGTGTATCGGATCGACGCGCTCTCCGATTTGACAGGCTTGTTTTTTTAATTATATGTATTTATGTATTGACACTCTCCGTTTGAATGTGGTAAAATGACTTGACTTCATTCAAACGGAGGTTTTTTATGAGCCGTATTATGCAAGCAATTCCGAAAGCGCTTTGCGGCCTTTGCGATCGCTTTGTGGAGGTGGATACTCCCACTCCGCGCATCCTGCAACTGACCGATATGCAGATCATTGATTCCGCACAGCGTCGCACGCCCGACCGTATCAGCGCGGAAAAGATCGAATATTGGGCAACCGAGCGCGCAAAGCCGAATTGCTACGATCATATCCGTGATCTTGTTACGCAGACCTCGCCTGATCTGATTCTTGTCACGGGGGACATCGTCTACGGAGAATTTGACGATAGCGGAAGGATCCAGCGCGAGTTTTCCGAGCTGCTTGGATCGTTCGGAATTCCGTGGGCGCCCGTGTTCGGAAACCACGATAACGAAAGCGCGATGGGCATTGAATGGCAATGCGATCTTTATGAGCGCGCGCCGTATTCGCTGTTCCGTCGCGGCACCTGCACGGGGTTTGGTAACTACAGCGTCGGGCTGATGTACGCAGGACAATTGATCCGCGTTCTGTATCTGCTTGATTCTCACGGATGCAGAAGAGCGGCATCACAGGAGGCGAGAATCGCGGCGGGGCTTTATGAGGATCAGCTTGCGTGGATCGGAGAGAGCGCTCGGTCGATTGCGGAGCAAACGGGCAGGGAAGTGCCCGCATTTGCGGCATATCATATCCCCACGCCGGAATTTGCATTGGCAGAGCTTGAAAAATACGGAAGGATGAGCGAGGATCGGTATACGCTTGGCGTCGGTGTGTCTGCGTTGGACGGTGATTTCGGTGCGAAATATGAAAAATATAGATGCGGTGGAGAAAAATCTCTGATCGATCTTTGGAGGCGCGTCGGGGTGGACGGTGTTTTCGTCGGACATTGCCACAAAAATAATTTCTCTATTCTATACAAGGGTGTTCGCCTGACCTTCGGATTCAAGACAGGCGCGTATGATTATTACACCAACGGGCAGCTCGGCGGTACGGTGATCAACTGTGCGCAGAACGGCGCCTTTGCGGTGCAGCATATTCCTACTCTCGTTCCGTATGATCCGCCATTTCCGGTATAATTGTTAATAAATTGTAAAAAATGAAAAAAGGTGTTGATTTTACTATAATGGTATGGTAAAATACTTTGGTCTGCGAAAAAGCAGACGAAAAATAATACACACACCGGACCATAGTTGCAGCGGTGCCGCGTTTGCG
>JAZQWH010000054.1:0-1929 GCA_045632205.1 Eubacteriales bacterium | reverse complement strand
ACAATCCTCTCTCCCTCCCCCATCAAATCCTGTCGAACGATTTTGTGAGGGGAATTTAGGAAAATGCCTACACAAACGGGAAAATATATGATATAATAAGATAGATATGGAAAAAACCGCACGCATACATAGAAGGAGCTTTAGAAAAATGGACAAGAAAAAGACGAAGAAGAACGATTGGAGCGAGAAGTCGAGCCGAGGCGGACGTGGGGAGAGACGGGACAGGCCCTACCGCGAGCCGAGACGCGCGCCCGAAAAGCCCGTGGAGGCAACCGAGGCGACCGCTGAGGAAGGCATTCACGGAAGCTACGAAAACGGTGCGGTGATCGGACGAAACGCCGTACGCGAGCTGCTCCGTTCGGGACGTGAGATCGACAAGCTCTTGGTTCAGAAGGGCGAGCGCACGGGATCGATCGTTGTCCTGGTCGCGCAGGCGATCGAGCGCGGAATTCCCGTGATCGAGACCGAGAAGAGCAAGCTGGACGCAACGGCGGGCTACGCACCTCATCAGGGCGTGATCGCGTTTGCGGCAGAAAAGGAATATTGCACGGTGGAGGACATCCTCGACGTTGCCAAGGAGCGCGGAGAAGCACCTCTCATCGTCATTTGCGACGGCATTACAGATCCCTACAACCTCGGTGCGATCATCCGTTGCGCGGAATGCTGCGGAGCGCACGGACTGATCATTCCCAAGCGCCGTGCCGCAGGTCTGACACCGCTCGTCACGAAGGCATCCGCAGGCGCGATCGAGCATCTTGCCATTGCAAAGGTCTCCAACATCGCATCCACCGTCGAGTCGCTCAAGGAACGAGGCGTGTGGGTCTATGCCGCCGAGGCAGGCGGACAGAGCCTGTATCAGACCGATTTTGCAGGGCCTTGCGCGATCGTAATGGGCAGTGAGGGCAACGGCGTCTCCGCCCTGGTCACCAAGACCTGCGACGCGACCGTTTCCATTCCGATGTACGGTCACGTCAACTCCTTCAACGTTTCCACTGCGGCGGCGATCCTGCTGGCAGAGGTTGCACGTCAGCATCACAAGGAGTAAGAAAAGAAAAAATACGAGAGAAGGGAGGCAGACGAAATGGCAAGGAAGCAGGAAGCGATTTCCGTCCGAGAGCTTGTGGACAAGCTGAAAAAAACATACAGCAAGCCCACAGAATCGGGACGCGCGCACCGAGAGGACGAGGACGCCGAGCTGATGGCACAGCTCAAGGCAACGATCGAGCGCGTGGAAGAGAACGAACGCCGTCGCGCACGCGGAGAAGCCGTTTCCCTCTCCGAATCGGAGCAGACCACCGAGGAAACGGTTGAAGAAGCGATCGCGGAAACGGTTGATGAGGCGCCCGAGGAAGCGTCCGCACCGATCGAAGAGCCTGTGCCTGCCCCCGTTGAGACTCCCACTATCAAAAAAAGCGCCAAGCCGCGTGCGCCGCGCAAAAAAGCCCCCAAAGCGGAGCCGACACCCCTCCCCGTGACGGAAGAATCACGCGCGGAGGAAGCCGAGGATCCCCCTATCGAGGAAAAATCGGAGGAGGAAAGCTTGCAGGTTCTTGAAGAGCCCGTCGAGGAAACAGTCGAAGAGATCCCTGAGGAATCGACAATTGAGGAACCCGCAGCCGAACCGATTGAAAAACCGATCGAAGAAACGATCGAAGAAACGATCGAAGAGGCCGTCAAGGAGGTCGTCGAAGAAGAGATCGAAGAAGCACCGCCCGCGGTGAAGATCCGCGTGCAGGAGATCGTTTGCACGCCGCCTCCGCCGCAAGCCGCAATGCCTGTCCGAGAGGAGCCGCGCAAGCTCCCCATCCCTCCCAAAAAAGCCTCCGACCGCATCGTCATCAAGCCCGCCCCCTATACCCCCGAGGAGCAATCGGACAAAACGGACAGCACACGCGTGATCCGTCCGCCCGTGCGCGAAGCACAAGCCGC
>JAZQWH010000053.1:0-3181 GCA_045632205.1 Eubacteriales bacterium | reverse complement strand
AAAAATTATCTTCTATATCTATTGACAAACCGAATAAATTTATGTATAATATTCCGTGTTGTTTGTTAATTGCTCGGGTATGAGCGATTGAGAGCGACGATAACGGAATCGAGAAGAGGAACGAACCGATGAAAAAAGTGTTTATTGACGGAAGTGCGGGCACGACGGGCTTGCGCATCCACGAGCGGCTTGCCGACCGTGCGGATCTTGAGATCATCCGACTCCCCGAGGAGCTGAGAAAGGATCCTTCTGCGCGACGGGATGCGATCAACCGAGCCGACGTAGCCTTCCTGTGCTTACCCGATGCGGCGGCGATCGAGGCGGTGTCCTTGGTTGAGAACGAGAACACAGCGATCATCGACACCTCTACGGCGCACCGCACCGCGGACGGCTGGGTCTACGGCTTTGCGGAGCTGAACGGACTGCGCGAGCGGATCGCGGACGCGAAGCGGATCGCCAATCCGGGCTGTCACGCAAGCGGCTTTCTTTCGCTGATCGCGCCGCTGGTCTCAAGCGGTCTGCTCTCCCCCGACACGCCCCTGACCTGTCATTCGCTCACGGGCTACACGGGCGGCGGAAAGAAGATGATTGCCGACTACGAGGCAGAGGGACGCGACGTCCTGCTTGACGCGCCCCGTCAGTACGGACTGACGCAGATGCACAAGCACCTGCCCGAGATGGCGACGATCGCAGGGCTGACGCAAGCCCCCGTCTTTTGCCCCATCGTTGCACCCTATGCGTGCGGAATGGAGGTTACGGTTCCGCTCTTTGGGCATCAATTGCGCGGAACGCTTGAGGACGTGCGCGAGGTCTACCGCAAGACCTACGAAAAGGGACTCGTCCGATTTGTCGATTCCCCCGACGAAGGCGGCTTTCTTGCCGCGAACGCGCTGTCGGGACGCGACGATATGGAGGTCTCGGTGCTTGGAAATGCCGACCGCATCCTGCTCGTCTCGCGCTTTGACAATCTGGGCAAGGGCGCATCGGGCGCGGCGATCCAGAATATGAACATTCTCCTCGGTGTCGATGAGGCAACGGGACTTACGGTTTGATAGAAGGAAGGACAAGAATTATGAAGCTTATCAACGGCGGCGTTTGTACCGCAAAGGATTTTGTTGCCTCGGGCATTCACTGCGGCATCCGCAAGAACCGCACCAAGCGCGATCTTGCGCTCATTTACAGTAAAACGCTCGCACACGCGGCGGCGGTCTACACCACCAACCTCGTCAAGGGCGCGCCTCTGACCGTCACGAAGGATCACCTCTCCGACGGCTGCGCGCAGGCGGTCATCTGCAACAGCGGAAACGCGAACACCTGCAACGCCGACGGCATTGAGGTTGCGGAGAAGATCTGCGAATGCCTCGGCAAGGAGATGGGACTTGACCCCCGCAACGTTGTCGTTGCGTCCACGGGTGTCATCGGTCAGCCTCTTGACGTCACGCCCATCGCAAACGGCATCCCCGCGCTCGTCTCCTCCCTCTCTCCCGACGGCGGCGAGGCGGCGGCTGAGGGAATTATGACGACCGACACGGTCAAAAAGGAGATCGCGGTCGAGTTTGAGCTGGACGGCAAGCTCTGCCGTATGGGCGGTATTGCCAAGGGAAGCGGAATGATCCACCCCAATATGGCAACGATGCTCGTTTTCATCACTACCGACGCGGCAATCTCCTCCGAGATGCTCGCAAAGGCACTCTCCACCGACGTTGCGACCACCTTTAATATGGTGAGCGTGGACGGAGATACCTCCACCAACGATATGGTCACCGTGCTTGCAAACGGCGCGGCGGGCAACAAGGAGATCACCGAGGACGGCGAGGACTTCAAGATCTTTATGAAGGCGCTCAACACCGTCACCGTCAACCTCTGCCGTATGATCGCGGGCGACGGCGAGGGTGCTTCCAAGCTTCTGGAGTGCGTCGTCACGGGCGCACTTGACGATCTGACCGCTCGCGTGATCGCAAAGAGCGTCATCTGCTCAAGCCTTGTCAAGGCGGCAATGTTTGGCTCGGACGCCAACTGGGGACGCATTCTCTGCGCCATCGGCTACAGCGGCGCGAAGGTCGACGTCAACCGCGTGGAGGTCAAATTCCGCTCTCCCAAGGGCGAGATCCTCGTTTGCGAGAACGGCGCGGGCGTTGCATTCTCCGAGGAGCTTGCAAAGGAGATCCTCCTGGAGCGTAACGTCGAGATCCTCGTCGCGCTCGGCGACGGCAACGGCACGGCTACCGCTTGGGGCTGTGACCTCACCTACGATTACGTCAAGATCAACGGCGATTACAGAACCTGATTTTTAAAACGGCAAGAAAGGCTTTTTGAAATGATCAACGATACCTTTTCCAACGCAGAGCGCGCGCAGGTGCTGACCGAGGCGCTCCCCTATATCAAACGCTACAACGGTAAGATCGTCGTCATCAAGTACGGCGGAAACGCAATGATCGACGAGACCCTCAAGCAGCAGGTGATGGAGGACATCGCTCTGCTCTGGCTCGTCGGTGTCAAGGTCGTGCTGATCCACGGCGGCGGCCCCGAGATCAGCGAGCTGATGAAGAAGCTGGGCAAGCAGGCGGTCTTTGTGGACGGCTTGCGCGTCACCGATAAGGAGACCGTCGACATCGTGCAGATGGTCCTCGCGGGCAAGGTCAACAAATCCCTCGTCACCCTCCTGCAAATGAAGGGCGGCCACTCGGTCGGTCTTTCGGGTATGGACGGCGGTATGATCGAGGCAAGGATCAAGGACGAGCGCCTCGGCTACGTCGGCGAGATCACCAAGATCCGCACCCGTCCCATCACCGATCTGCTCGAAAAGAATTACATCCCCGTCATCTCCACCGTCGCCAGCGACCATAGCGGAAATACCTACAACATCAACGGCGATACCGCAGCCGCTCGCATCGCGGGCGCACTCGAGGCGGAGCGACTCATTATGATGACCGACGTCCCCGGTATCCTCACCGATAAGGACGATCCCTCCTCCCTCATCCCCGAGATCACCGTCGACGAGGCGCATAAGCTCTATGAGTCCGGCGTCATCTCGGGCGGTATGATCCCTAAGGTCGATTGCTGCATCGAAGCCCTCCGCGAGGGCGTCAAAAACGTCACCATCATGGACGGACGTATCCCCCACTCCATCCTCATGGAGCTTCTCACCGACGAAGGCTCCGGTACGATGGTTACGAAATAA
>JAZQWH010000052.1:0-6120 GCA_045632205.1 Eubacteriales bacterium | reverse complement strand
TGTTGACAATGGTGATTCCCGCAGGGGTAATGCCCGTTTGCTCATAGACGATGGCGTTGATCTGGGCGAGATCGGCAGGCTGGAGTGTATCTGCACTGACGACGATGGTTGCCGTTTCGCCGTTGAGGACGGCAACGCATTTTTCAAAGCCCTTTGCGGTGATAAGAGATTCAATGTTTGCTTCCTTCTGAATCTCCTGTGCAATGGCGGAAATGCCTGCAAGTGCCTCTGTCTTTGCCGTTTCGGTGGCGTCGACGTTGTCAACGACTGCCTGCAGGACCTCGATCGCCTCGTCGCGTGCGCGCTGACGGCTGACCTGCGTTGCGGAGAAATAGGTCTCGCTCTCATCAAGTCCCGTGCCTACGTTGTCGCTCGGATTGGAGATGTTGCC
Source organism: Eubacteriales bacterium (assembly GCA_045632205.1). Taxonomy (GTDB): domain Bacteria; phylum Bacillota; class Clostridia; order Oscillospirales; family CAG-272; genus UMGS1865. Next base: position 5,729 of record JAZQWH010000052.1, on the reverse strand, counting down.
GCTGGGCTGATCGTAGCCGTCATAGCCGTCTGCGGTGGGTACGCCTGCAAAGAGCACCCAGTTGAGAAATACCGCAACGCCGATGAGCAGAACGGCGCCTGCAATCACGAAGTTGCGCTTGCCGATCTTTCCAACCCATACCGTGAATTTGTTGGGCGATTTTGCTTCTGCGGGGGTGTCGGAAAGCTCAAGTGCATTTTTCTTTTTGTGCATCATAGGTGTGATCCTCCTCTGTGTTTTTCTTCGTTACAATTTATGGTGCGGGGAAGCATTTTATGCCGCCGATTGCGTTGCGGTGAGAAAAAACGTTCGACCGAATCTGACCGTTTTTATTTGGATCCCGTAATATAGATGCGATTGGAGGGAATGCGGAGAGTTGCAGCAAGAAGCGCGGTCAGCTCGCGCCTCACGGTTGGGTCGTCTCCACCCGCGCAGACCACGCCGACTCCTGCAACCGTCGGTGCGGCACACGAGAGGAGCAGTCCCTCCGCGGAGGCGCCGCTTCCTACGATCACGTAGCGCAGATCCCCGTCCCGTTCCTCGGTGGCATAGACCGATTCGTAGCCACCGTCCAGCGTCAGTATCACGCGCACGTCCTCCACACCGCGCACCGACTCGCAAAGAATACGGATGCGCGATTCCAGATCGTTTCGGTAATCGAGCAGCTCCTCCTCGGCACTGCGATCAGCCTCGGATGCCTCCTTGGAGTCGGTTGTCCCAAATGCTCCGCCGCCCAATAAAAGCAGAAAAATACCAAGCAACGCGGCTCCGATCAGCAGGAAAAGGCGGCGTTTATTTCCTTTTTCTCCTTCAGCGGTAGTGTTTCTTTTGAAAAATGACAGCATAGATCCTCCGTTTTATTCGATTGCCGTGACACACTCACAGTTGAGCAGATCGCGGACGTATTGCTCGATCGGCTTGGGATCCTTCCAGATCGCGTTCCCCGAAAGCAGGACGGTGATCTGCACGGGACGTGCCTCACCGTCCGTTTCCTCCCATCGCGCTCGACAGCGCAGTGTCCCCGCATCGAGATCAAATTCCCGCTCCAGAAGCTGTGTTAAGGATTGCAAAAAATAGCTTTTTGAGGAGGCGTCAAGCGTGGCTTGCAGCTCCTCCTCTTGCTCGGATCGATCGGGAAGCTCAAGAGAGGGGAGGGAAAGCTCCCCGTTTGCAAGCGCACGAAGTCCGTCAAGAAGGGATCGCATCGGGGAGATCAGTGTACAGATCAAAAGCAGAGCGGCAATCAAGCGAACGTGGCGCGCAAGACCGTTCCCCCTTCCGTCGGGGGAGAGGATGGAGGTCAGGGAGATGACAAGGGAGACCGAAACGAGCGAGAGCAGATAGGATTTCATAGCGTTTTCCTTTGTTTTCTTCGTTCTATCCGATTGCAGAGGTGCAACGGATCAGCAGAGAGAGGGCAAGCACCACCACAGAGGAGGTGATGGTGACTGCGGTGATCAGATAGCCCGAGAGAGATGCGATCTCATCGAGGATCTTTTTTTCTCCGTCGCATCCGAGCAGATCGGCAAAGGATGCGCAGATCTGCCAGGTCAGGCGAACGAGCAAAAGCTCAACGAGCGTGGGGAGAACGGTCAGAAGCAGCAGGATCACCGCAGAGATCCCAACCGTGCCGCGCAAATATCCCACACCCGTGCTGACGGTTCGCAAAAGCTCTGCCACCGAGCCGCCGACGACGGGAATCATATTGCCTGCGGCAAATTTTGCGCTCCGCATCGCGATCGAATCGCCGCTTGCGGCAAGCAGGGTTTGTGAGGCAAGCATCGCGGAGAGAAGCATCATCAGAAAGGCGAGGAGCGTGGTGTAGTTTTTCTTGACTGTATCGCAGAGTGTGCCGAGACGGATGGAGGGATCGAGCGCACGGATGAGGGCGAATGCGAGGCAGATGCCGCAAAAGGGGATGACCGTGCGGGAAACGATCTCCTTGAGGACAAGCAAAAAGACCGTCAGACCGGAGGAGGATGCGACGGCGGCGGTCACGTTTCCTCCCATTGCGTAGAGCGCACCCGTGAGCGGAATGAGTGTGAGCGTCAGCCTTTCCAGCGATTGAAAATAATCGGTGACCGATCGGATGGAATCAAAGCCCGTGGAGAAAATGGCGGCGGTGACGGTGAGCGTGGAAAGAAAAGAGAAGGCGCGCGCCACACGCTCGCTCCGAAGCAGATTTCTGGCCGACACACAAACAGAGCAAAGCAGAAGCAGTCCGCAAACGAGAGCAAGCGTTTTGATACAGTCTCCGATGCGGAGCCCGACGAGCGATAGCACCGCCTCTGCAAGATAAGCGGCAGAGGACATCTCGCCGGTCCCCTCTGCTACGTCCGTGAGATCGGAGGAAAAGAGGGACTCGGGTAGAAGCTTCCGAACCTCCTCGGGAAGTGCTTCGAGAAGCGCGTCATACTCGGTGGGGATCTTTTCCATCTCTTCCTCGGCGGATGCGGAAACGGTGAGCGGAACGCTCAAAAGCAGGCAAAGCAGGACAAAGAAAAGCAAGCGTTTCATTGTTTCCCTCCTGTCAGAGCCCGATGGAGAGCAGCTCCCGTGTCAAGGAGAGGATCTCTCCGATCAACGGGAGAGAAAGCAATAAGATCTCCGCCTTTCCGATCAATTCCACACCGTCCGCAATCGTATTTTCCCCACATTCGCGGCAAATTTCGCCGCAAAGCTGGGTCAGAAGCGCAAGCCCCAACGATTTGAGGAGCAGGGACGTATGCTCGGAGGGGATAGCGGCTTGCTCGGTCAGCTCGCGCAGGTAGCCTACGATTGGCGCGAGCGTGCCGATGAGAAGCGTCGCAAAGGCGAGAACGGCGGCAATGCGGACAAAGGGGAGCAATTCCGCGCGCCATTGCCGCAGGATCAGTGACAGAACAAGCAGAAGGACTGCCAGACAGCAAATACGCAACGTCATTTTCAGATTCCAAAGATAGAGGTGACGAGATCAAAGAGTGCGCGGATCTCCGTGAGCAGGAGCATCAGGGCTGTGACGATCCCCGCAATGGTTACAAAGGTGGCTTGCTCGTCCCGTCCCGTTTTGTTCAGAATCTGTGATGCGATCGCAACGAGAATTCCGATTCCCGCGATCTTGAGGATCAAAGAAATATCCATTTGTTTTTCCCTTTCCTATTTTTTGTTTTACCAGAGCAGAATGACCGTGCCGAGGACCGCGGTGAGGGATAGCGTAACGGCAAGGCGGATGCGAGCGGGTAGCTCCTTTGCAATCGCATCCCGATGCCGCTCAAGCTCGGAGGCATAGTATTCGCATCGCTTGAGCTGCTCCTCGCGGTAGCTGCTGCCAAGCTCTCGGATCAGCCCGCCAAGCAGGCGCTTGCACTCCGAGGAGAGGTAGGGGTGGGAGCATTCGAGCAAGGTGTGGAGTGTCGGAGTGGTGTCGCGGCACATACACGCGGAAAAAAGCTCGCGGTCTGCCTGAGCGAGAATGACGTCGATGGGGGTGAGGTAGCAATCGATCTGAATGCGGACGTAGCGGACCAGATCGATCCATCCCTCCAGGACCGAGAGCCGACGTCGCTCGTAGCGGATCGCGGAGTAGGCAAAAAAGCCACCGACGGAAATCAGCGTGAGCGCACCGAAGAGTTTGAAGAGGATCATTGCTCCTCCTCTGCGCAAAGCGCCTCGGCGGTGTGGAGCGGCGTGATCTGATAGGAAAATTCGCCGTTCGTGCGGCAAAGTCCAACGTACCCGCCGAAGATCTCCGCACGGTGGAGCTGTTGAATAAAGGGACGGCGCAAAAGCTCGGAGAGCCTGCAGGCGTGCGCGGTTGCGATGAGCGGAACGCCGCAATTGGCGGCGGAAAGGATGGCGCGCGCGTCGTCTGCGGAGCCGATCTCGTCGCAAACGATCAACTCGGCTCCAAGCGATCGTGTTGCGATCTCAATTCCGCGCGCACGGGGATAGCCGACAAGCAGATTGAGGTTGAGATCTTCTCCGTCGAGCGTGTAATGCAGCTCCTCGCGCGTGTCGACCACAACCGTCCGCAGACCGTGCGCCCCTTTGGAAAGTGATTCGCTCAGAGCCCTGAGCAGTGTGGTCTTTCCGATCCCGGGCGGTGCGTAGATCAGCATGCCGCGCAGGGGGAGTGTATGACGGAGGAAATCCGTAAGGGGACGAACGTTTACCTTGTGGCGGTGCGGAATTCGGATGACCAAGCCCGTAACGTCCGAAACCCCGATCACCTGTCCGCCCTCGGTTGCCGCACTTCCGCATACGCCCACGCGGATGCCGCAGGACATCGCGAGATAACCTTGATTGATGCTGTCCTGATAGGCGTAGAGCGAGCCCTTGCACATCCGATACAGAATTTCGTTCATTTCCCGTTCTCCGAGAATGAGATCGGTCGGGTGATTGCGCCCGTCTGCGGTCACGCTTGCGCGGCGGTTGCGAAACAGGCGCAGCTCCTCAACGCAGGGGACACCTGTGCGGCGCACGGCATCCGTAACGGGGAGGGGGAGGACTGCGGTCAGTGCCTCGGGTAGGAGTACGTCAGTGCGGAGATTCGATTCGGCATACACGGCAAGGTCTCCTTGTCTTTTTTTGTACACTATATGCTGACAAGCCCTGCGATAGAACTTTTTTTCATTTTCTCGCATATAATGGAACGACAAAACGGAAAGGAGCAGAGAAATGGAGATCAGAAGCACGGGAGAGGATGCCTATTTTGCGGCATCCAACAGTACGATGGGATTTACAAGCTATTATCCGCAATGCTTTGATGCGGCACGGATCGGTCACGTATATGCAATCAAGGGAGGACCGGGAACGGGGAAAAGCCATTTTATGAGAACGGTTGCAAATTATGCAAAGGAGAGAGGGGTGGCGTGCGAGTACGTCTATTGCTCCTCGGATGCCGATTCGCTCGACGGGGTGATCCTTACGGAGGGTGAGCGGTGCATTGCACTGTTGGATGCCACCGCGCCGCATACGTATGAGCTTAAAAATCCGGGTGTGCGGGAGGATCTGATCGATCTCGGCGCATTTTGGGATGGAAAAAAATTGCGAGCCTACGCGCAGGAGATCGGTCAGCTCAACGCAGAGAAGCAGGAGGCATACCGTATGGCATATCGCTATCTTGCCGCCTTTGGCGTGATGTGTGCCAATCGGGATGAGTTGGTTTCCCCTTATCTTCGCACGGAAGCGATGGAGCAGTGGGCGGAACGGCTTCTTTGGGACGTTCTGCGCGGGAGCGGCTTTTCAAGCACGCCTGCCTTGATCCGCTCGGTCGGTATGCAGGGGGAGGTGGCGTTTGACACCTATTTCGCGCGTGCCGAGCGCATCTGGCTTGTGGAGGATTGCCGAGGCTGCTCGCAATATCTGATGCGGATGCTGTACCGCCTTTGTGAGCGGAAGCGGCTGTCCTTGCGCATCTCCTACGATCCGATCCTCCCCGATCGCATTGACGGAATCTTTCTTTGCGATCGGAGATGGGCGTTCGTTGTCGCCAAGCCGTCGGAGTGTCAATATCCATACAAGAAACTCAGCACGCGTCGTTTTGTGGATACGGCGGGACTCAAGCGGATCAAGCCTCGGGTCAATCACGCCGAGCAGATGATGCGGGCGATGAAGGGCGGTGCGATAGAGGCACTCGGTCGCGTTCGAACGGCTCATTTTGACCTTGAGCGCATCTACACCGCTGCGATGGATTTTGACGCGAAGGAGGAATACACAAAGCGCTTTTGTGTTTCGCTTTTTCCCTTGCA
>JAZQWH010000051.1:0-3556 GCA_045632205.1 Eubacteriales bacterium | reverse complement strand
CAGTCCCTGCTTAACGGCATACGCCGTGTATTCCGCGGCAAAAAGGCCGGTCAGCTCGGCATCGGCATTCTCGTCGGACTTATGGACATCGCTACCGCAAACAACACGGTGGCTATCGTTATGGCAAACCCCATCGCCTCTAAGATGGCGGCAGAATACGGCATCTCTCCCCGCAAGACCGCATCGATACTCGACACCTTCTCCTGCATCTTCCAAGGCTTCCTGCCCTACGGTGCGCAGATCCTTGTGGCGCTCTCGGCGGTGCACGCTATGGGACTCGATCTCGGTGCATTCTCGATAATCGCGCACCTGTTCTACCCGATGATGCTTCTTTTAAGCTCGCTCGTGTTTATATTCATCATTCCCGAGAGAAAAAAGTAAAACAAAAAAAGAGCCCGGTGATCAACCGGGCTCTTTCCTATTATCCTACGCGAAATCGACGTAACTTCTCAGCGCCACGTCATTTATCGTTTGTCCAAGATCCGCATCCGGGCTCCACATCATCTCGGAATACAGCGCCACGGGATACATGATATTTTCCTCAAATACGCCGTCCTCGACAAGTGTGCAAAGGACGAGGTCGCCGTTGTTTGCCTCTGCCAGGGTCCGTACCATTCCCTGCGCCTGTGCGGCGTGGGAAAGCCAATAGGCCTGAACCATACGCCAGATCTTGCTCTTTCTATTCGCGCGGTTTGCGATAAAGCTCTTCGATCCGCGGCCGATGATCACAGAGCTGTCGGCGTGAACGAATGCGCTCCAGTCAAGACCCGTGAAGCCCTTGGTCACAGCGCCGATTTTTTCGTTTTTGCCGCGCAGAGCAGATATTTTGCGAACGAAATCCTGCGTTTGCTTATAGGCATCGGGGGTGCATTCGTAATCGGCAAAGGGGAACGTGCCGCAATTTTCCCAAACGATCCTGATACGCGGATCGGTGGCTGCAATGTATTCGAGCTTGTCCTTAACGGAGTTTGCGTGCAGACCGAATTGAAGCTCGAGTGTGGGATATCTTTCAAAAAGCTTAGCGGAGGTGTAGTTGACGAAGCGAGTCACCGCCTCTGCAATCAGCACTCCGTCGATAGCATCCTGATTCAATTCGGTGAACGACTGAAAGTAAATGCCGTCCGCGCCAACGTCTGCATACTGGGTATCGTACACGCGCACGACGTCCTCGGCGTTATCAAGAATGGTGTCCATGGAGAAGCGGCTGCAATCGGTGTCCCAACACCATGCAAAGCCAAAGTATACCTTAATGCCACAGCCGTGTGCGTACTCGACGATCTCCCTTGCGTTGAGAGGAACGAAATCGTTCCACATGATCAGCGTGTTCATCTTCAGCTTGACCATATTGTCAATATAACGTTTGAAATCGTAGATCACGTGTCCCCAGGTCCATATACCGCGGCTGCTGACCGCCGGAGCTGACGTCAGCTCAAAATCAGCAAGCGTGTCGGCAAAGGGGTTGTTCACGGCATAATAGAGTGACTGGTTAAATTCCTTCTTGACAAGATATTTGTTGTAGAAATCCACACAGCCGTATAGCACGCCGTTATCGTCCGCGCCCTCGATCATTACGACACCGTCGCGAACCGAGATGCTATAAGATTCCGCCCCAGACAGATTGGCGGTGGAATGCTCCTTGATGTATCGGTTGTTTTCCTTCGTGCCTACGTAGATGCAGGTGAATTTTCCGGCATCGAATGGCTGCTCTGCACCAAAGCACATCGGATATTCTTCGGTATATTCCAGCAAAAGCTCGCCCAGAATTTCAAGGGCCTTGTACTGAATTTTATTTTCTTTGGATCCGTAGATCAACGCAATCCTTTTCACGGTTAATCCCCCTCCTTTTACGTTATATGAAGGGTCTGCGGTCAAGCACGAGGCGCAAGGGGCGCGTGCTTACGATCTCGCCGGGGAGCGCGTTCTGAAGCTCTGCGAGGGCACAAACGGTGCCAAAAAGCATATGCAGGTCGTTGATTCCGTCGTCGGTTTCAAAGTCGAGCGACTCGAGATAGGTAACGAATTTTCCGACAAAGTCGCGCAAGCGATCCTTTGCCTCGTGGAAGCGATATGGTGTCTGACGGGTTGCGCGGTTGAGCGCGTATACCCAGTCGATCTCGCAGAAGCCGATATAACGTCCAAAGGTCGCGCCGAGCATATCCTCGTCGTACATTTTGATGCAAGAATCGATAAGCGTGTCGGGGTACTTAAGCGGGCGCTTTGCGTACTCCATATTGAACATATAATGGAACCAGCCGTACAAATGATGACACACGGGTGCGGTGCCGCCGTCGATCGTGCCGGCGCGCGACATTCCCCACTTCTCGTCCGTGGCGTCGGCAATAAGGCCGAAATAGTAGTCCTGCCAGTCGAGGTCGACGCTGCCGGTAAGCACGCCTACGACGTATGCGCCGGCGCCCTGGTGAGACTGCGGCCAGGGGTTGGAGGTCCAGTGCAAGGAGTCCAAAAGCTCCTTGATTCCGTCCTTGGTAAAGATGCGTTCCATTGCCTTGACGGGATACTTCGGCACCTCATCAAACAGCTCAATTGCGGCAGTACAATGCGCCGTTGTATGTATGGGGTGGTGGGTTTCCTCGACAAAAAGACCGGTCTCGGGATTCTGAAGGCCGCGCAGCGCATCAAGCGCAAGCTCGCGCTCCTCCCCCTTCGGGAAGCAACCAATCGAATAAAGGATATTCATCGCGTCGGCACAGCCGTACTCGTTTATGCCCATCTTGCGGCTCTCCTCGGCATCCTGCCACAGGTAACGTGCATACGCGCCGTTTCCGAGGTAGTGGCTCTTTACCACAGCGTGGATCTTATCGATAAGAGAATCGAGGTTGATCATAGCATCCTCCAATGTGTGTTATTTGACTTCATTATAGCACGCGCACACGAAGCAAGTCAACAAAAAAGTTGCACTTATATAAAAAATGTGCTATAATAGTGTCAAAAGGGGCTGTTTTCACCCAAAAGCCCCCACCCGTGTCAAATAAAACACCGAAAGGACAAAAAATATGAGAAAGAACATCGGGGCAAAATCTGCCCTTTATCCTATGCCCGTACTTATTATCGGCACGTATGACGAGGGCGGAGTGCCCAACGCTATGAACGCCGCTTGGGGCGGCATCAGCGAGGAGTGCGAGATCTCCATCTGCGTCAGCGACGATCACAAAACCACCGCCAACGTCCTCACGCGCGGCGCATTCACCGTCAGCGTTGCCGACGTCGAGAATCTTGTCGCCGCCGACTACGTCGGCCTCACCTCGGGCTTCGACACCCCCGACAAGATCAAGCGTGCCGGCTGGCACGCCACGAAGAGCGAGCGCGTTGACGCGCCCATCTTTGCCGAGCTCCCCTTCGCTCTCGAGTGCCGCCTCAAGAGCTACGATGCGGACGCCTGCCGCCTCGTGGGCGAGATCGTCGACGTGTCCGTCGACGACCGCATCCTTGCCGCCGACGGCAAGATCGACCTCGCCAAATTCCGCCCCATCACCTACGACTCCTACCACCACGACTACGTCGCCCTCGGCGCCGCCGTCGGCAAGGCCTTTTCCGC
>JAZQWH010000050.1:0-27838 GCA_045632205.1 Eubacteriales bacterium | reverse complement strand
TACCAAGTCCCGGATGTTGAAGTCATCGAATTCAAGAGCGAGGACGTTATCACGACAAGCGGCGGAGATAACGACCTTGAGAATCCTTGGGGAAGATCTGCATCTCCATCTGCAACTTCCTATTGGCAAGTGAATTAAATCACTCTGACATCTGAAAAATAAAAAAAGCAGGAAAAGGATCGAAAGGTCTTTTTCCTGTTTTTTTGAGACCGTGTGAGAAAATATGCTCAGCGTTATTGAAAAAGCACGGTTTTATGATATAATGATGCTGTAAGCGGTCGCTTCAACGGGGCATCGAGAGGTCGTTTTTGCGCTCACGGTATGAGATCGCTGAGAAAAAGGAGATATATTATGATCAGAATTGGCAGCGAAATAATCAAAAAGCAACCGAAATTCTGGAATCACGCGCTCTTTCACCCAACCGATGCAATCGAGGATCCGTGGGGAAAAAGAATTCTTGACAGGATCTCCGAGGACGGCGCGATCAAGACGGTTCGCATTTACTCGATGTTTGAGGATATTGTTTCCGTGGGTGAGGATGGCGCGCTTTGCTATGATTTTCATCTGAGCGATCTGCGCTTGGATTATCTTCTGGATAAGGGCTTTGAGCTTTTGATCGCTTACGGAGGGATGCCGGGGTGCATTGCGTCATCGGTCGATCGTGCGATCAGTATGTCGAAGAACAAAACGCGCTATAAGGGAAAGCTCTGGCATTCCGCGCCTCCGCGCGACTATGCGCTTTGGGAGGAGATCTGCTTCGTTTACACAAGCCATCTTGTGGAGCGATACGGCGAGGAGACGGTTGCAAATTGGCATTGCCAATGCTTCAACGAGCCGGACGGAAGCTTTTGGATGGCAGGTCATCCGCATCAGGACTATGAAACGCGGTGCGGAGAATACTGCAAGCTCTACGATGCCTTCGTAAGGGGCGTCAGACGCGCATCACGGGGCATTCGGGTCGGCGGTCCTGCTCTGGCGCATCATACTCCGTTTCTCGATCTCTTCCTTTCGCACGTGAAGGAGACGGGGGTGGAGCTGAACTACGTGGCGCTTCATACCTACGGCACAGGCCCCGATAAGCTCAACAGCGGCGAGCGTCCGCTTGCAACCGAAAATCATTTTGTATACGCGATCGAGCCGTATCGGGCGGTTATGCGCAAATACGGATTTGAGAACGTGGAAATGATCCTCGACGAGTGGGGCGCGGCATCGCACGGCTTCTATAACGCAGAGGAATGCCCCAAGCTGCTTTTTCGCGAGAACGAGATCTTCTCGGCATATTTTTCAAGGCTTGTCTATCAGCTCATCGAGTCGGAGATCCCGATCTCCAAGCTGATGATCTGTCTCTCGGGACAGCACGAGATGCGCACCGATTTTTCGGGCTTCCGCAATTTCTTCACCCTCAATTTTATTGCCAAGCCGATCTACAACGCGCATCTTATGACCTCGAAAATGGGGGATTATCTTGTCCGCTCAGATTGTGAAAACGAGAACGTCTTTACCGTCCCCACCAAGGACGAAAACGGCAATTACGCGGTGATGCTGACCTATTGCGCTGCGCATTTTGAGGAGGATCTGCCCGACGTTGAGGAGCTTTTGACCTTTGATGAGGATATTTCCGACAAGACCGTGACGGTCTACTGTATCGATAAGAACAACAACAATCCTTACCGTATGTGGGAAAGAGCGGGCAAGCCTGAAATGACAGAGGAAATGCTCGGGGCACTGCGCGAGGAGGGCAGACTCAAGCCCGTTCGCATCCAACGGGGAAGCGAACCGATCGCCTTAACGCTCACCCCAAATGCCACTTTCCTCATCACCGCAGAATAGATCGGCGGAGCAGTCGGTGCGTTCTGCTTTGAATGCCCCGGCGAAAGCATCGAAAAAATCAATAAAAATCGGACACGTCATTTTGGAGGGTTCTCCTTTTGACGTGTCCGATCTTTTATTTGTTTCCTCTTCGTATTCCATCCTTCTGTACCTTCCTTGCCGTTGAACGGAACAACCAAGAAAATATCATATTGCTACAAAAAACAATAACGATGTGTTCTTTTGAGCAAGATTGTGCTAAAATCGGACAACGTAGGGTATTGCTTTCACGAAGGTGCCGTGGTATAATGAAGAAAAAACGAAGAGGCTTGAATATGCAGGATAAATTGAATGGGTTAACCGGTGAGGAGCGTATCCGCGTGAGGCTTGACAGTGTTTCAAGCATCAACGGTGTGGAGGCGGATCGCCGCGCCATACACGAGGATATTGAGATCAAGTGCTTTTATGAGGGAAGCGCGACCCTGCTGATCGGGAACGAGACGGTGTCGGTCAAGGCGGGGGATGTTGTGGTCATCAATCCCTATGAATTTCACGCGACCATCGCGTACAGCGAGGACAAGGGAAAATATCATATGTTTATGATCCCGCTCGATTATTTTTCGGAGGGGGAGCTCGCGGAGCCCGAGTTGATGCTTATGCTGCGAGCGGGGCAGACCTTTCTCAAAAGGCATTACGCAAACGACGCGCGTATGTTTGATATTCTGATGCAGATCGCAAACGAATACAGATGCAAGGAGCTTGCCTACGAAAGTGCTGTCAGAGGGCTGATGATCCAGCTTTTTGCCGTGATCGTCCGTCGAGGTGCCGCGGAGGCAGCCGCAAGCGAAGCGGAGCAAAGGACGCTCGTGCATTACAAGCTCATTGAGCCTGCCCTGCGACATATCAGAGACCGCTATTTCTCCCGCATCACCGTCGAGGAGCTTGCCTCGATGTGTGGGATGAGTAAGCATTATTTCTGCCACGTATTCAAGACGGTCATCGGTCAGCCCGCCATGGCGTACCTCAACGATTATCGCGTAAAGGTTGCGGATACGCTGCTCGGAAATACGGAAAAAAGCATTTCCGATATTGCGGAGGCGTGCGGATTTGACGGCGCCAACTATTTTTGCAGACGATATAAAAATTTTTACGGTATTTCCCCCGGAAAGCGCCGTTCAAAGAGGTAAGGAGAAAAAACTATGAGATTCGGAACAGCTAAGGAAGTCATATCCCCCGCGCAAAAGACCAAGATCTCCTGTGCGGGAATTTTCGATACGGATTTTGCGTATATCCACGACGATGCCTTCATCCGTTGCCTTGTATGCGACGACGGTGAGAAAAAGGCGGTGTATCTGTCCGCGGATCTTCTGTTTCACGACCGTTGCCTCAACGATGCGCTTGCCGCGTATGCGAACGAAAAATACGGCATTGAAAAAAGTGCAGTCACGCTGGCTTACACGCACGCGCACACCGCGCCTGCCTCAAAGGGCTACAATCACGGACATTACGAGGAGTGGTATGAGGAATTTCTGCTTGAGCGGGGAAAGACCTGTCTCGATCGCGCGCTTTGCTCTATGTTTGAGGGAAGTATGGAATACGGATCCTTTGGTCTGGATCTGAACGTGAGCCGCCGCGGAAACGTGGACGGTGTATTCACCAATATGCCCGACTTTGATTATCCGCACGATACGGAGCTTTTCCTGTTCTGTGTACGGGATGTGATGGGAAGAGTACGCTCCGTGCTGGTCAACTATGCCTGCCATCCAACCTTCTATCCCGCGAGAGACAGCATCAGCGCGGAGTATCCCGGCAGACTTTGTCAGCTTTTGGATGCAAACTATTACGGCTGTACCTCGCTCTTCTTCCAATCTGCGTGCGGCGACGTTCGTCCCGCGGTGGCGGTGAAAAGAAATGCGGACGGTACGCCGATGGAGATCACCAAGGAGATGCGCTTTGCCGACATCTGGCGAAACGATTTTACCTTTGCAGACGTGGACGCCTTTGCCAAGAGCATTGTGCATAAGGTCTGCGCCCATATCGATGGGGGGGAGTTGAAGCCGCTTACGCTTTCGATCGCGAGCGAGCGCTTTGAGATCGAGCTGCCCATAGAGGAGCGGCCGATCTCCTATTTCGAGGCGCAGGAAAAGCGGCTTGAAAAATACAGAGACGTGCCCGATAAGGCAAGCGTCAAATACATCTTGGGTGGAGCATATGAAAAGCTGCCGAGATCGATGACGTTGTTCTGCTCTGCATTGCGTATGGCGGAGGGCGTGTACGTCGCAACGATGGGCGGCGAGCCCTGCTTCGGTGTCAAGCAGGCGGTACGCGAGGCATTTGGAGAGAGGACGCTGTGCTTTATCGGCTATACCGATTCCTGTGCCTATATCGTCAGCGATAAGATTTTGGACGAGGGCGGCTACGAGCCGGGCTGTCACCTTGAGTTTTGTCACGTTGGCCCGTTTATGCATCCGTTGGATGAAAAATACCGAAAGGGCTTTGAAAAAGCCATTGCCGCCATTGAGGAGGGCAAGCATTTATGAGATCGTATCGAGAGATCATAGAAGAGCAGGGGGCGAGGATCCTGATCAGCGGCGATAGCCTTTCCTATAACCGATATTCCTACGATCCCGAGGCACGCGGCGAGGCAGGTCAGTGCGGCGCGGGTATGGGAAGCTGGTCGTTTGCCCTGCGCGACCGACTGATGACGGGCGACCCCGCCTTTCTCTGTGGCGCTGAGATGGAATTTGATTGCGATAGTGTGATGGGAATAGACAATTCGTCGGACGTTCCCTTTACCGCAATGCTCAGCGGCAGGATCAGGACGCTGTATCCGCGCGGTGACGTGCATTTTTCTCTGAAGGGATGCGGCGACCGTATCGTGCTGTATTTTCAAAAAAGACTTGACGGTGGTTGCGTTTTTGACGTTTCGGTTGACGGTAAGCCTGTTCTTGAGGACGTTGATACAAAGGGCGACGCCTCGCGCTTTGCGGGCTATGAGCTGATGACGCTCTCTCTGCCGTGCGAGAGAAAGGAAACGCACGAAATATGTCTTTCCGTAAAATCGGGCGAAAAGCTGACGGTGGTTGGCGCGGGCTCGATCTGCCGTGAGGTGATCCTGAACGGTGTCGGCGGAAAGGATACGCGGTTCTTTTTAGAGAATTTTGAGGCACGGATCGGCGCATACTCCCCCAATCTTGTCCTGCTTGTCTTGGGTGCAAACGACAGAATTCGCATCGCGCCCGCCGTGATGCGGAAGGATATGGTGGAATTGCTGACAAGGATATTTGAGATCAATCCCGAGAGCCGTGTGCTGATGATCGCGCCGCCGGCGTCCAATCTCGTCGATTCTCCAAACGAGGACAGGATGCCATACGTTGGGCTTGATACCTGCCGTGTGTATGACCGTGCCATCGCGCTTGCGGTCAAGGATCTGCAAAAGCAGGGCTTTGGAGCGGATATTCTCCTTGCGCGCGACGTATTTGAGGGGATGGACGTCTCTCTTTGGCGTGCAGACGATATCCATATGACGCAGGCAGGAAACGAGCTGCTCCTGAAGGCTGTTTGCGAGCGGCTTGGAATTTAAAAGAGGTGATCGGGATGAAAAAGCTGCGGTTTGGAATATTGGGATGTGGGATGATCGCGGATTATCACGCACGTGCCGTCAATTCGCTTGATCACGCGGAGCTTTTTGGCGTTGCGGACAGCAATGCCGAACGGGCGGTGACGTTTGCCGAGCGGTACGGAATCAAGGCTTATGCCGACTATGCGGAAATGCTCGCCGATCCTCAAATCGATGCCGTTTGCGTCTGTACCCCCAGCGGTATGCACGCGCAAAATTCCTTGGATGCCCTGGCGGCAAGCAAGCACGTGGTGGTGGAAAAGCCGATGGCGCTCAACACCGCCGACGCGGATCGGATGATCCAAGCCTCTGCCGAGAGCGGTTGCCTGCTTACTGTGATCTGTCAATTGCGGTTTTCGGAGGGCGTGAAAAGGCTCAAGGAATTGGTAGAGGAGCGAGCATTGGGAAGGCTCGGGCTTTGCGATCTTTATATGAAATATTGGCGCGCCCCCGCATACTACGAGGGCGGCTGGAAGGGCACGCGTGAGATGGACGGTGGCGGCGCACTGATGAATCAGGGAATTCACGGCGTGGATGCGTTGCTTTACGTCCTCGGTGATGCAAAGCTTCTGTCCGCCAAGATCAAAACGCTTTACCACGGCATTGAGGTGGAGGACACCGCCGTGGCAACGTTGGAGTTTGAAAGCGGTGCCTTGGGTGTGATCGAGGCATCGACCTGCTCCTACCCCGGCTTTGACCGCAGGATAGAGCTTTGCGGAAGCTGTGGCTCCGTGGTGCTGCGCGAGGACGTGATCGAGCGGCTTGTGATCGGGGATCAGGTGACCCGGGCAGAGGACGATCCCAACGCCCCCGGTACGGCAAGCGACCCAAGTGCCATGAGCTATCATTTGCACGCAAAGCAGCTCGGGAATTTTATCAATGCCGTGCTTGGAAAAGAGGAGCTTCTGATCGATGCCCGAGAGGGCAGGCGAGCGGTTGCGCTGATTGAGGAAATCTATCAAAAAAGCGAGGAAAATCTATGAAAACGATCAAAAAGGATAAGCTCACGGTAAAGATCTACGGTAGCCGCGATGAAATGGGTCTTGCGGCAGGCAAGGCAGCGGCGGAAAGGATCAAAGCGCTTTTGGAGACCAAGGAGCGCGTCAACGTGATCTTTGCGGCGGCACCCTCCCAAAACGAGATGCTTGCAACGCTCGTTGCGGCAGAGGGGATCGATTGGACACGTGTCAACGCCTTCCATATGGACGAATACATCGGGCTTGACGCGAATGCCCCTCAGGCGTTCGGATGCTTTTTGAGGGATCGCATTTTTTCCAAGCTTCCGTTTGGATCGGCCAATTATATCAATGCCGAGGCGCAGGATATCGAGGCGGAGTGCCGCCGCTATTCGGAGCTTTTGGCAAAAAATCCCGTCGACGTCGTCCTGCTCGGAATTGGGGAAAACGGACACATCGCGTTCAACGATCCTCACGTAGCGGATTTTAACGATCCCAAGACCGTCAAGGCGGTGGAGCTGGATGAGATCTGCCGCAATCAGCAGGTCAACGACGGTTGCTTCTCTCATATCGATAAGGTGCCAAAATTCGCGCTCACGCTGACCATTCCCACGTTGATGGCGGCAAAAAGCATGGTCTGCACCGTTCCTGCCGCAACAAAGGCGTGGGCGGTTGGCGAGACCGTGAACGGAGAGATCTCGGAGCGCTGTCCCGCAACTGTCATGAGAACGCACGTGGATGCTTGTATGTATTGCGACAGTGACAGCGGAAAGGAGCTTTTGTGACAACCAAGATTTTTGGCGGAGGAGTGATCCTCTCGGATCGGATCGAGTACGGCAAAAGCGTTTATATCCGTGACGGCAGGATCGCAGCGATCACGGAGGAGGAGCTTGCCTACGATCACGCGATCGACGCAAGGGGGCATTACGTCTCCCCCGGACTGATCGATCTCCACGTGCACGGCGCTCTGGACTGCGATTTTGCAGACGGATGCGCGGAAGCGGTGATCAAGGCGGCAAATTATCACGCCTCTCACGGAGCGACAACGATCCTTCCCACCGTCACGTCGACGTCCTATGAGGAGACCTGCAGGGCGCTGGAGGCGATCCGCGCGGCGAGCGGCTCGGAGGAGCTGATCCCCAATCTCATAGGCGCGCATCTGGAGGGGCCGTATTTTTCCAAACAGCAATGCGGTGCGCAAAATCCCGATAAGATCACGCCACCCGTCAAGGCGGATTATCAAAGGCTTTTGCAGAGCTACGGAGACGTGATCAGGCGTTGGAGCTTTGCCCCCGAGCTTGAGGGGAGCGCGGAATTTTTGGAGTGCCTTGCGGCGTGCGGAGTCGTCCCGTCCATTGGGCATAGCGATGCCTTGTATGAGGACGTGATGATGGCATATGAGCGCGGCTGCCGCCTGATCACGCATTTCTATTCCTGTACGTCAACCGTCACAAGAGAAAAGGGCTTCCGCCGCCTCGGTGTCATTGAGAGCGGATACCTGCTTGACGACGTAGCGGTGGAGACGATCGCCGACGGCTGTCATCTTCCGCGCGAGCTGTTCTCGCTGATCTATAAGATCAAGGGCAGGGATCAGATCTGCCTTGTCAGTGATGCGATGCGCTGCTGCGGCAGTGAGAAGGAGATCTCCTCCATCGGCGGTGTCCCCTGCAAGATCAAAAACGGTGTGGCGTATCTGCTGGATGAGAGTGCCTTTGCGGGAAGCATTGCCTCCGCGGATCGGCTGTTGCGGTTCTGCGTCAAGGACGTGGGTCTTTCGCTTTTCGATGCGGTTGCAATGATGACCGAAACGCCCGCTCGCGTGATGGGACTGAAGCGCAAGGGCAGGCTCGCACCCGAATTTGACGCGGATATTGTGATATTTGATGAGGATATTCGGATCAAAAACGTCTTGATCAACGGAAAAGAGGTTTTGAAATATGATTAATCTTGCGTTTGCGGGATTGAGGCACGGGCATATTTTCGCGCTCTATAACGAGGCGATGAAAAATCCCGCATACACGGTGCTCGGCGCCTATGAGGAAAATGAGGATGCCCGCAGGGAGGCGGAGAGCAGGGGATTGCTCTGCAATTACGCAACCCTTGAGGAATTGCTGGCGGATCAAAGAGTGGACGCGATTGCGCTTGGCGGCTGCTACGGTATGCGCGGCAGTGTCGCGATCAAGGCATTGCAGGCGGGAAAGCACGTCATTGCGGATAAGCCGCTGACCACCTCGTCGGAGGAGCTTGAGATCATCGAGCGAGAGGCACGTCTGCGCGACAGAAGGGTGAGCTGTATGTTCACGATGCGCTACGAGCCGCGCGTCAACGGTGCAAAACGGCTTTTCGAGAGCGGAGCGCTCGGTGAGATCGCGTCGGTCTCCTTTGGCGGTCAGCATCCTCTGCAATACGGCAGACGGCCGCAATGGTATTTTGAGGAGGGGATGCACGGCGGTGTGATCAACGACATCGCCATCCACGGAATCGACACGCTCTCCTATGCGTTCGGCATCAAGGCGGACAGGATCAATGCCGCGCGCTGCTGGAACAAGCTTGCAAAAGAGGCGCCGGAATTCCGCGATTGCGCACAGCTTATGCTGACCGCAAAAAACGGAGCGGGTGTCATTGCCGACGTTTCCTATGCGATCCCAGACGGAATCGAATTTCATCTGCCGTATTATTGGCAGTTTTACGTTTGGGGTACCAAGGGTGTTTTGAGCTTTTCACACAGAACCCCCGGTGTGTATTATCTCGCGGGAGATCCCACTCCGCATCCCTTGGAGGAGTTTGAGGCGGGAACCTATCTTGACGATTTCCTGAGGATGCTGAAGGGGGAGGCGGACGTGATCCTGCCGATGAGCGAGGTCATCTCCTCTACCCGAAGCACGCTTGAGATCCAGCGCTTTGCGGATCATAATCAATTACAATAAAAAAGAGAGGTAAATATCATGTCTGAATTGGCTTTGTTTGGCGGCGAAAAGGCGGTAAAAACCGTAAACCCCGATATGGAAAAATGGCCCATATATACGGAAGAGGATGAGGCTGCGGTCGTAGACGTGATCCGCAACCGCAATATGAGCGGAAGCGACATTACAAAGAAGTTTGAAAAGGAATTTGCCGATTGGATGGGTGTCAAGTACGCTTTGGGTTATAACAGCGGTACGGCATCCCTGATGGCGGCGATGTACGGTGCGGGTGTTCGCAAGGGCGATGAGGTGATTTGCCCCACCATTACGTATTGGGCATCCTGCCTGCAGGTTTACGGATTTGGCGGAACGGTCGTGTTTGCAAACGTAGACGACAGAACGCTCTGCATCGATCCCGATGATATCGAGCGCAAGATCACCCCGAGAACCAAGGCGATCATTGCGGTTCACTATCTCGGTCATCCCTGCGATATGGATCGTATTATGGCGATCGCGAGAAAGCACGGGATCAAGGTCATCGAGGACGTTTCGCACGCGCAGGGCGGAAAATACAAGGGAAGAATGCTCGGTACCATCGGTGACGTTGCGGGAATTTCTCTGATGACGGGTAAGGCGTTTGCGATCGGTGAGGCAGGTATGCTTGTCACCAATGACCGTGAGATCTACGAGCACGCGCTCGCGCTCGGAACCTATGAGAGGACCGAGGACGAGATCACCTGTGAGGATCTCAAGCCTTACGTCGGTCTGCCGCTTTGCGGATACAAATTCAGAATGCATCAGATGAGCTCTGCCGTCGGTCGCGTTCAGCTGAAGTATTACGATCAGCGTTGCGAGGAGATCCGTCGCGCAATGAACTATTTCTGGGATCTGTTAGAGGGCGTTCCCGGCATCCGACCGCACCGCACGGATGAATCCGAGGGGACGACGATGGGAGGCTTCTATCTGCCGCACGGCATTTACGTGCCGGAGGAATTGGGCGGACTTTCGGTTACCCGCTTCTGCGAGGCGGTACGCGCAGAGGGCGCTATCAAGTGTCTCCCCGGCTGTAACGCGGCACTTCACACGCACGCAGTTTTCCAGACCGCGGACGTTTACGGAGAGGGTATGCCCACGAGAATCGCGCATTCCGATCACGACGTACGCCTCTTTGATAAGAATCTCTCGGCGGCGGAGAAGATCGGAGAGCGAGTTTTCCGTGTACCGTGGCTCAAGAAGTTCATTCCCGAGCAGATCGAGGAATACGCAAATGCCTTCAAGAAGGTTGTGGCAAATTACAAGGAGCTGCTTGAAGGAGACCCGGGAAATCCCGAAAAGATCAGCGGCTGGCATTTCTTCCAGCAAGCGAAGAGCAAATAAGCAACGCAAGGAGCAAGGAAGGAGCGCGCACGCCCAAGGACGTGGTCGCTCCTTTTTATGTGTTGATCCTCAAGCCGTTTAGCCTTGGATCTGTTTTCGATAGCCGAGGGGAGAGGATCCCGTATGCTTCTTGAAAATCTTGGAAAAATAAAAGCTGTCCGAAAATCCGCACTGCTCCGCCACCTTTTCCACGCTGATGGGAGGCACCTGCACCAAAAGATTTTTCGCACGTTCGATCCGAAGACCCGTCATATATGCCACCGGCGTTTGCCCCATTTCCTCCACGAAGCAACGGCGAAAATAATCGGGGTTAAAGCCGATGTGTCGCACCTCGTCGGAAATGCGAAAGGTGGGATTTTCCAAATTCTCATAGATCAGATTCTTGATCCTTGAAACAAAATCGTATTTGAATGACCGTTTGGAATATTTTTTAACGTATGCTCGGAGAGCGTCAAACAGCTTGTCGGAAATTTCGCTGTAGCCGATCTCCTGCTCGCTCATCACGCGAAGGAGCATCGTGACCAGCGTCCGTGCGCTTCCGTCATAGTCGCGAACGCAAAGCACGTCGGAAAAGTCCAAATTCTTTACGTGAACGTAAATGTTGACAAAGTCCTCTCCCTCGACTCCCTCGTGAGGGGTATGCGGAGGGATGATCAGCACGTCTCCCTCGGAAACCTCGTAGCCACAGTTGTTTATCAGAATGGTCATACGCCCGTTTGAGACGAAAACAAGCTCGGCATAGGGGTGAGAATGTCTTGAATATTGGCAAATTCGCGGAGATTCCGCTACACAAATCACGTTCAATGTCGCCACCTCCTTTTCTTAATTGTAACAAGAAAAGTCGGTTTTGTCAATATTTTTTATCATTTTCTCCATTCTTCTTTTTTCTCGGATATGCTATCATACACTTGGAAGGATCAACCGACAGGGACGTCTTCCGTTTTAAAATCGAGAAAACAATTTTTTTGGGAGGAATCACTTATGAAGAAACACGTAATGACAGGACCGAAAACCAGTGCTTGGGTGGATGCACCCATCCCCAAGCTTCGGGATGAAAACGACGTGATCGTCAAGCTTAAATATTGTGGAGTCTGTATGTCCGAGCATTACCGCTGGACGGTGGGCAAGGAGGGAGATTCGCTGGGTCACGAGCCATACGGTACCGTCTATGAGGTTGGAAGCAACGTCAAGGGCTTGAAGGTCGGAGACCGTGTCAGCGGTTGCATCCGCGGCAATGCCGAATACGTCAACGCTCACAAATGGGACCTTTACGTCATTCCCGACGGGATCAGTGATGAGGACGCGATCGTGGAGCCTCTCTCCTGCCTGATGAGCGCGGTCAGCAAGGTGCGGATCCCGATGATCGGTGAGAAGGTTGCCGTGGTGGGCTGTGGCTATATGGGCTGCGGTGCCATCAGTCTCCTGAAGCTGAGGGGTGCTTACGTGGTAGGTGTGGATATCCGTAAGGAATGCCTGGAGGACGCCAAGCGCTGCGGTGCCGATGAGGTCTATACTCCCGACGAGCTTCCCGCGCACTATTTCGATATTCCCGGAAAGAGCCTCTCCTTTGAGAGTGAAGGAAACGGCTTCACCCTGGTGATGGAATGGGGCGAAACCAACGAATCCCTGGAGCTGGCGCTCAATATGACGCGTATGAGAGGACAGCTTGCCATCGGTGCCTACCACACGGGTGAGAGACGTCTGGTGGATATGCAGCAGATGAACGTCAAGGCGATCGATTGTCTCAGCACTCACCCCAGAGAGGCGGATATGAATGCCATCGGCTGTCAGCGTGCCATTAAAATGCTGAATGACGGAAGATGGGGCTTCAAGAACCTTCCCGTGAAGGTGTATCCTTATACGCAGATCGACCGCGCTCACGAGGAGCTTACCTCCAAGTACGGAAAATATATGAAGGCGATTTTGGATTTCGACAAAGCCGAGGGTGAGCCTTATATTTTGAACGGGGTAGAGAAATGAAGCTTGCAATTGGAAACGATCATGCCGCTTTGGAGATGAAGCGAC
Organism: Eubacteriales bacterium; assembly: GCA_045632205.1. Lineage (GTDB taxonomy): Bacteria > Bacillota > Clostridia > Oscillospirales > CAG-272 > UMGS1865. The sequence continues at coordinate 15,149 of JAZQWH010000050.1, read as the reverse complement.
ACATTATGGAGTATCTGAGCAACAAAGGCTATGAGCTTGTGAATTTCGGAACCGACAGTGAGGACCGCGTTGACTATCCCATATACGGTATGAAGGTTGCCGAGGCGGTGGCGAGCGGCGAATGCGAGCTGGGCATCCTCATCTGCGGCACGGGCATCGGAATTTCTCTCGCGGCAAACAAGGTCAGGGGCATCCGTGCGGCAGTATGCTCCGAGCCGTACTCTGCCGCGATGACCAGAAGACACAATGATGCCAACGTCATTGCCTTTGGCGCTCGCGTAGTGGGACCCGCCACAGCCGAAATGATCGTGGATGCCTTTCTGGAGGCGGAGTATGAGGGAGGACGGCATCAGAGACGGGTGGATATGATCGCCGCCATTGAAAAGGGTGAATCGATATGTACAGAATAGGAATTGATATCGGCGGAACAAAAATTCACGTCGGCCTGTTCCATGAAAAGGAAGCGCGACTGCTGGCAGATAAAAAAGAATATGTCCGCAACGTACGAAATCTTTCCGAATTCGTAAAGGAGACGGTCGCGACGCTTTGCGACGGGAGCGGGATCTCCTTGTCTGACGTTACGTTCTGCGGAGTCGGCATCCCCGGGACGGTCAGTGAGGACGGAAAAAGAATTTTAAAAGCGCCGAACATTTCGATCCTTTCGGAGGATCTTGCCGCGGAGCTGGAGTCCGTCCTGAACGTTCCCGTACAGCTCATTCAGGATTCCCGTGCTGCCGCGTGGGGCGAGTATTTGGTTTGCGGACAGAAGCCTCGGACGTTGGTTTGCATCACGCTTGGCACGGGGATCGGTACGGGAATCGTCATAGACGGGAAGATCTACCACGGTGCGCTCGGCTCTGCGGGCGAGCTTGGACACCTCCCAACCCACAAGGAGGGCAGGGCTTGCGGATGCGGAAAGTCTGGATGCCTTGAAAAATATTGCGCGGGTGGAGGACTTGATCTCACCGCTGCCGAGCTTCTGGGAGCGGGCAAGGGCGCCGCGGAGCTTTTTGAGGAGGCAAAAAACGGGAACGAATCCGCTAAGCAGGCGATCGCGGACGCCGTACAAATGCTGGGCTCTGCGCTTGTTTCCGTGGTGAATTTGCTTTCTCCCGATTGCATTTTGTTCAGCGGAGGTCTCTCTACGCAAACCGAGTTTTATGTGGACCCCTTGATCGCTTACGTTCGGGAGCATTGCTACAGTGCAGGCTTGCTTCCCACTATAAAAACGGCGGCGTTGGGAGAAAATTCTCCTCTGTACGGCGCGGCGCTGATGCCTGCAAATCAGGCAATATAAGGTGTAGCTCTCGACGCTTGCATAGCATCATTTCGCCCCTTTCGAGTGGCTGCGGAGCGGTTGATTTGTTTTTTTAGTCATACGCTCATTATGCGCGCATTTGAGCTTGCAAACGAAAAGGATTTGACTGAAATTTGAAGCTTCTTGATCATATATTGCCGCAAACAAAAGGATTTTTTGAACAAATTGTCTTTTTTTGATCATATGTTGCAACGATAATTGCAAATGTATGAGAGGTGTGATAACATATTTGTAATAATGTATAAATGCGGTGATAAAGTGAGTCGGCTTTTTGGTAGTATGGTCAAATTGTTGAGCCGTTTGTACCAATCAGCCGGCGGATACAAAAGCACCTTGAAGGGAGTAAACGATGAAACAGAGAATGAGTAGATTTTTGTCTTTTGCGCTGGTGATCATAATGCTGTTGCCGCTGTGCGCGTTCGCACCAACGGCGTATGCCGCGGGCACGGAAAACGAGGATGCTGTGGTGATCGACGTCACAGCCTTCGGTGCTGACAAAACCGGCGCGACAGACTCTTCTCCCGCAATTATTGAAGCGGTTGCCGAGGCAAAGAAGGCTTCGGATGCAGGCAAAAAGGTCATCATCTCCTTCCCCAAGGGACGCTATGATTTTTACCCGGAGCACGCGTTTGAAAGCAGACTCTATATTTCAAACACCACCTCCATCGAAGCGTTTTTGAACAAAAAGATCGCGATCCTTATCGAGGATATGAAGAACGTCACTGTGGACGGCGGCGGCTCGCTCTTTATGCTCCACGGACGTATGGGCGGATTTTTCGCGATCAATTCGGAAAACGTGAGGTTCCAAAACTTTACGATCGATATGCAGGTGCCAACGATCATTGACGTCACGATTGAAAAGCAATCGGGCACAAAGTCCGTGATCGCCTATATCCCCGAATGCTATACCTATAAGGTTTGGAGCAGAGATATCGTTTTCTACGGCGATATCAGCCCGTATACCAACAGCCCGTACTGGGATCTCAGAGATTTCACGTTTGCTCCCAGAACACAGAGCCGCGACCTGACGACCGGATTTACAAAGCGTATTATGGAAAAAACGCTGTTCACCAACGTAACCTCGGTCGAGGAGCTTGAGGGCAACAGAGTCAAGCTTACGTATGCCTCCTCGGCAGACGTTCCCGCACCGGGTACGGTCATTCAGATGCGCCGCAACGACAGAGACGTCACGGGCGCTTACTTCTGGGATTGTAAGGACGTTGTCGCGCAGAATATCGACGTTGGCTTTATGCACGGCTTTGGGATCTGCGCGCAGACCACCGAGAATATCACACTTGACGACGTCCGCTTCAAAACGCTTCCGGGCAAGGGAACGTTCAGCACGTGCACCGCGGACCAGGTCCATTTCGTTTCCTGCTACGGTGATATCACCATTCAAAACAGCTATTTCGAAAACCCGCACGATGACCCGATCAACGTGCACGGTCACCATATGCAGGTAGTCGAAATTTCCGAGGACAGAACGCAGGTTCGCGTTCGGGCAATGCACGGCTCGCCCTACGGTGTGGCAAACTTCCACGTCGGCGACGAGATCGAGTTCCTCTATTGGAATGATATTACCGTTCTCGAAAACAGCAAAAGAAGGATCACCGTCATCGACGGCCCCGACGGAAGGGGCGGACAGCTCGGTGCGGGAACGAATTCCATAACCGATACGGTCCTCACCCTCTCACAGCCGATCCCCGAGAACGTCACAGTAGAAGATTTTCTGGTTGAAAACGTTACGGCAACCCCGAACGTTTACATTCGAAACAACGAGTTTGTCTCCATCCCCACCCGAGGCATCCTTTGCACCACAAAGGGCGAGGTGGTGATCGAGAACAATATTTTTGATAACGTTCACAACGCGCCCATCTATATTTCCGACGACGGAAACGACTGGTATGAATCGGGCAGATGCGAGGACGTGACCATCCGAAATAATATTTTCAGAAACAACCACGGATATGAGATACACTTCGATCCCATTGTCAAAACGCTTCCTTCCAAGGAAAACACGATCCACAAAAACGTGCTGATCGAGGGCAATACGTTCTTCAGAACAAACAACAGTGCAAGCATTCTCAGCGCCACGAGCGTGGGCGGTATCACAGTCAGAAATAACAAGATCTTCCGCGAAGATCCGAACGTTGTGATCACGGCAACCGTTTCGCAGAATGCAATGAGCGTTGGCGGCGCGCAGAAGATGAATGCCTTTGGCACCGGAGCGTCGCTTGGCAGCAGTCCGTGGAAATTCGTGAACTGCAGCAATATCGTGATCGAAAGCAATCTTTACGACGGCGGCATCAACGCGAGCGTTCAGCTCAGCGGAGCGGACAGCAGCGACGTGACGGTTACGAATGACGTTGCCAAGATCGGCGTGTCGAACGTCGTTCCTGCCGTCGGAGAAAGATTCTATTTCAAGTCGAGCAACGAGAGTGTTGTAAAGACCTCTCCCGACGGTGTGATCACCGCGGTCGGAAACGGCACGGCAGAAGTAACGGCTTATTCGGTCATCGCGGGACGCAGGTACGAATCCACCCCCGTGGTCATTACCGTGAGCGATTACGGTACCGAATTCCCGACCGGGATCGAGATCGTGACCGATCGCGAGAACGTAGGTGTCGGTGAGACGGTGAATTTCGAGGCGTTGGTTTCGGGCAACGGCGACAAGACCGTCACGTGGAGCGTTTACGCCCCCGAAACGCTCGGCGCAACCTCCATTGCAACGATCACGAGTGACGGAAAGCTGACCGCCCTTGCAGGTGGCATTGTGGGCGTTTGCGCAAAAACCGCAAACGGCCTTGTGGCAAAGAAGCTTGTTGCAGTACAGGCGGAATGGCAGTTCGCCGATTATTTCGGAATTGTCAATGAGGTTCCCGGCGGATATGAAATTCGCGGCGAGAACGAGCTGATGATCAAGGGCGGCAACGGAGGCATCTGGAACGCGCAGCTGCCTGCAAACCTGATCGTCGGAAGCTTTGCACAAACGCAGGGTCAAACGGTCACGGCTACCGTAAAGGTCACCGGTAAAACGCATTACAAGCACGACCAGGCGGGTATCGTTCTCTACAAGGACAACGATAACTACGTCGCTCTCCATCTCAAGCACGGCGAAAACGATCCTACGATCACCGTCGGAAACGAGATCAACTGGAGCGACAGAAACAACTATTCCATCAGATTGGCGGAAATTCCCGATTATAACGGCGAAATTTACATGAAGCTCGAAAAGAGCGGGGAAGAGGTCAGCGGCTATTACAGCCTCAACGGCAGTGATTGGGTACTCATCAAGACCGTCACAAACCCGAATCTCGGCAACGATTACCAAATCGCCCTTGAGGCGGATATTAACGGTACCGTTTCACCGCGTACGGAATATACGTTCACCGAATTCAAGATCAACGGTCAGAGCATTCCGCTCGCGGAGAGGGCAAGCTTTGGCGTGATGACGGCAGTTCCCGAGATCACGTATGCAAATAACAAGCTTTCGGTCAACACCGACGGACTGTTTTCTGACGGTAACACCTACGCTGTTGTAAGATGGGCGATGTCCGACACGGAAAACGGCGTATACAGCCTCCTCGACGGGGAAGCCGCTGCGACGATCGCAGCCCTCTCCCAAATGAACGGCAAATACGTAAAAGCCGCGATCATTCCCGCAAAGAGCGCGTCCTCTTTGGATGAGATCGTGTGGACAAACGCGATCCTTGTCAGCGGTGCGACGGACGAAATTCCCGACGGCGTAAAGGTGGACGCACGCTTGGGCTCTGCCTCCTTCACGGGACTTTCCAAGCGTTTTGAGGTGTTCCTTCCGACCGTGGTCGGCTATTACACGACGGCAACGGCAGAGGAGACGAGCGTTGGATACAGCTTTGCTCCCAAGGCGTCCGATGCGACACTTGAGGTGACCTTGAACGGAAACGCAATCCCCGCAGAAGGCACCGCGACGCTGATCAATTCGCACAACAGATTTACCGTAAAGGTCACAGCGGCAGACGGACTTGCCGTTAAGACCTATTCCTTCATCGTCCGTCAAGGAAAGGTGATCTCCGAGACGCCGATCGGCGGAAACGCTCCGGATGCGGATCCCTCCGAGGATCCCACCGACAATGACGAGGGACTCCCGACAGACGAAGATGATCCGAATGCGGGCAACACCAATGAGGGCAAGCAGCTTCCTAACGGTGCGATTGTGGGAATCGTGATCGGTGCCGTTGCAATTCTCGGCATCGTCATCTTCTCGATCCTTTGGTTTGGAATCAGAAAAAAGAGAGCTTCTCATACCGATTGGGATTATAAATAAAAAAGGGTGACCATATATGGAGATCAATTGTTTTCACGAGTTGGTTTGGCGGCGTTTTGTAAGAATGCCGTACGGTCACGTGATCGATTATGCAGCTCCTGACGGAACGGTATATATCCCGACCGCAGAGGAGTGCGAAAAAGCGATCCCGAACCCCCTCGGCTGGTGGACACCGATTGAGAACGGCGCGTTTTTTACAGGTCTGTACGCGTACGCCCTGATTGCAAAATACAATCACTGTAAGGATGATCAAACGGCAGAAGAAATCTCTGTGCTGATGAACGGTCTTTTTCTGCTGCAGGACGTTGGCAAGGTTGCGGGCTTTATTGCCAGAGGCGTTGCCGAGGACGGAAGCTCCCATTATCCGTTTTCCTCGGAGGATCAGTTTGCTCCGTGGGTGCTTGCGTTGTATTCCTTTTACAGAAGTGAATTGTGTACGTGCAAGGAGCTTCTGAAAGAGAGACTGTTGCGTGCCCTGACCGCCGTCAGAGACAACGGATGGAACATACCGTGTGACGTGGAAGGACTTTATTATTGCAGCTGGGGAAATACTGCGGCTTGGCGAGGCGTATCAAAATTGCTTTTTTGCGCGAGGGTCATCTATGAGTTGACAGGGGAGGAAAAGGATCTGAGGCTTTATAATCGCTTGGCAACAGGCTGTCCCGCAGATTCCGTCTATACAAGACTTGAGATCGCATCCCACGGGTATTCGCACGATCTGATTGCGTTTTTGGGAGCGAAGCAAAGCTGGATCTGTGCGTGCGCGCATTTTGCCCTGCGAGAGCTTCTGTCGCTTGATGCCGACAATCGGAATTATTTCAAAATCGGCTTGCAAAACAACGGCATCACCGCGCTTTCCGTGATCGACGATATGAAAAAATACGATAATCAGGAAGGTGGCTTTGACGTTGATTGGCGTCCGATCAATTCGCTATGGGAGGATTACGGAAAGGACGTAAACAAGGGCTTGGCGATTGCGCTCCGTGAGCATGCTCATTGGAAAAAGGAAATTGTTCCGCACCGAAAAATGGAGCACGAGGTTTTGGGCAATGCCGTCTTTTCGGCACTGATTGCCGTTACGTGCGGCGAGGCTAAAATATCAAGGTCAGCAGCAGAAAAGCTGTATTTCAATTGTGAGGCTGTTGATTGGGATAACCTACATCTGTCGTATGCCTTTGTGGTTGAGAGCAGTATGATTTTTGCAGATTTGCTGACGGCACGTTCTTAAAAAGCATACGTCAATATGCCAAAAAAATATTGGACACATCACAAGGGATTTCTCCCGAAATGATGTGTCCAACTTTTTTATTGCTTGATTTTTGGCGAGAATTTCATTGACTATTTATAAATTTGTGCTATAATGATAGTTGTAGACTCTAAAAAAGCAAGTTATTTTAGAAAGGAAACGAATATGAAAACGTCTTTTCGCTGCTTTATGGCAATGATGCTTGTCGTGCTCACCTTGCTTTCTGTATCGTGTGATTCTATTCGGGTGGTAAAGAAGGGAACGGATTCAACGCCAACAGCGTCGACGACCGAACCAACGACCGAACCAACGACCGAACCAACGACCGAGCCGACGACCGAGCCGACGACCGAGCCAACGACCGAGCCGACGACCGAGCCGACCACCGAGCCGACGACCGAGCCGACCACCGAGCCAACCACCGAGCCAACCACCGAGCCGACCACACCCGATGGACCTTCAGAGCCGGAAATGCTCCCTGCGCAGGAGGTCAAGATCCTTAGCCACAACGTTTTATACACAACATCCGAAAGCAGCATCAATCAATACGCACCGGAGATGATTGCGACGTTTCTGAGGTATATGCCCGATTCCATTGGCGTGCAGGAATGCGGTAAGCTTTGGGCGAATCGATTTGAAAGGGATATGCCGCAATATGCCAGAATCGGTGTTGATTGCAAGGGCGCGGAGAAGGGGCATTTTGCTACTTATATCTACTACCTCAAGAACAAATACAACGTTGTCGATTCGGGAACGTTCTGGCTCTCCAAAACCCCCGACGTACCCTCAAAATACGGCCCTACGGTCGATATGAACCGTACCTGTACGTGGGCAGTTCTGGAAAACAAGGTAACCGGATTCCGATACGTACACTTTAACACGCATTTGGATCGTCTTGACGATTCGGTCAACGAAATACAGGTTCAGATGATTCGCAATCAGATGCTCCATTTCTATGAGATGGGGTACCCCGTATTTGCAACGGGTGATTTCAATATGCAGCCCGGTTCAGACTCCTATACGTGTATGACGGGGGATGCACGGATCGGAGACAGCAGAATCCTTGCAAAGAAAACGATGAACGTGGGTACGTATGCAAACTTTGGGCAAATTCCGGAGGGAGACCGCATATTTATCGATCATTGCTTTATGACAAAATCGAATATGGAGATCGAGGAATACAAGGTCCTCAAGGATGTATTCGTATCCGACCACAGCGCGATATTCATTCACGCCAAGGTGAAATCCTTGCCCGTTTATACGGAGGAGGAATTTGCACCAAGCTTTTCCAATTCTGCGCTTTTGAGAGTCGAGAAATCGGAGCACTTCTCCTTCAGTGTGGAGCTGAAGTTCCCGTGCGCACGAACGAAGGACGGTATGGCAGCATATTCCTATCGCGTGGAGGCGAAGGATAGCACAGGGCAGGTTGTCTGGAATACTACCGTGTATGGCAGCACGTTTACGCTTGAGCCTCCTCAATCCTTTACGCTTTCTGCCATATTGATCGGGGAAGGGGAAGAGTTCGAGATCTCTGTCACTCCGAGCTCGCTCATAGGAATTGAGGGCACGCCTCTGAAAAAGAAGATCACGCTGGACGCTGATGCGATCACCCCCATTGAGGTTGGATCGGGAGATCTTTTGGATTTGTCGGTTCAAAACGGTGTTGTTGTCGATGCCTCCCCCAATCGATACGAAATCAGTAAGGTTGGCAATGTGACGGTGAGCGACAGTGCGATGCATTTCAACGGAAACGGCAATTACCGTACACCGTCACTCAAGAATCAATACAGCAAGATCAAGGATGGCTTTGCGATCGAGGTATTGATGAAAACGGGAGCAAACGTGGAAGCAGACTGCCGTTATGCGAGCAACCATCACGGTGGCGGATTTGCGGTCACCTCCCAAAACGGAGCGCTTTCCTTCTCCATACACAATGGATCAACGTATGTTTCTCTGAAGGCGGATATACAGGTAAACACCGAATATCATATAGTTGGTGTTTATGACGGAACGAATTGCTATCTCTTTGTCAACGGACAACTCAAAGCGTTTGCCGCTCTTGGCGGTGCGATGAAGGCACCCACAGATGACAACGCTACCTATCTTTGCTTTGGCGCAGATTCCAATGCTACGGGGACGGGAGAAGGCGGTGGCGGAGAAATGACGCTTTATTCCGTGTCGCTGTACTCCACGCCCCTCAACGAGGGAGAGACGCGTTACTTGTATCAAAAAGTAAGCAACGAATCATAAATTCCGTTGCGCACGCTCCCCGAAAGGACGCTCCTCGGTTGTCCCGCTCGGGGAAGGCTGATCGATCAGCTGAGCTGCCGTCTTCTTCTTTTGCAGAGAAGGAACGGCGCAATTGCGCTGAATTTACTTACTTTTGAGATGAATTTCAATACAAAAATCGGGCACATCATTTCGGGAGAGATCCCTTGTGATGTGTCCGATTTTTTATTTGTGAATCAGAATCTGTGACTGTATGAATTTGTCACCGATCAATTCCATATCCATTTCCACTCCAGCTCGAACCAATTTACAGGCTCGGTGATTTCTCCCAAGAGCTCTTTTTTGCGCTCGGAGATCCATTTTGCCCAGCGGTCATAGTAGATTTCACCGAGAAGCCCCGACCACGTTCGGTTGGAGTAGTCGTGCGGGCGTCCAACCTCAGACGAATGATAGCTACCCCGTGTGGGATCGTACTGCTTACACGATTTCAATCAGGTCTGCGCGATCGGTATCAAGCACGTTCCCGCTCAATATCAATTCCCTGACACCGCCCGATCTGATCGCACGGTCCTTGATTTGAGAAAAATGATTGCCGACGATCTCGATCCTTTGATGAACTCTCGGTGCCTCCGCATCGGAAACGCCGTCAACTCCGATTCGGATCGCCACCGCGCAATTTTCCAGCACGTTATTGCGGTAGACCAGATGCCTTACACGTCCCGATTCATACCAATACCGCGCGAGATCCAGGCACATCAGCGCCGAGCGGCAATTTGAAAAGTGATTTTCCTCCACAAGGATCTCTCCGCCACCGGAAATGCGATTGTGTGGGAAATTACGGAAGTGATTGTGGTGAAGATGCAGATTTGGCATTCTGTCGGGATTTTCTATCCAGAAGCCTTCCTTGCAACGATCCTCGCCGTATAGGAAGTGACCGACTATCACAAGCTCGGTTTTGCTATTCTCCTCAAAGCGGGCGGAGTCTGTTACAAACTCTGCAACGACCTCGAACGTCTCACTGTTGATGATCGCCAACCGATCGCCCGGACGGTAAGGGTGAAAGCAGTGTTGCTCCTGATGTCCTATATGCGAATGAATGATATTTTTTTGTGCCTTGGTCAGGATCGTATACATACCGTGAACGTTGATCGCATCGTCCATCGTATCGGATACCGTGCAATTTTTGATTTCCAGCTTACCGTCGCAGTTGATGAAATGCAGCGCATCCGCGGTCAAGGTTTGGTGGGCGTTTGGGTGATGGTCGATATCTGTGGAAAAGCCGTTGATCAGAATATCCCTTGATAGCTGTCCAACAATTCCCATTCCAATTCCGCGAGCCACCGTGATATTGCAAATATCGATCGCTTCGGAGCGGTCGATACAGATCACGTCTACGGTTCGCTTGCCGTCAACAGTCGAGCAAACCGTTTCCCCCTCGGCGTATCGGCAGCGAGCGGGGCTGTCGGCACGGTATTTCGCGTAAATGCCATTTGGCGTTTCGCTCACGTCGCATCGGATCAGGGAGGCGGGAAGATTGCTCAAATCCGCACTGCAGCTTCCCGTGGCAAAAAACTGTACCTTGTGGCATCCAAGCGCGTGAAGCGCGAAAAGCTCCTCTGTTCCAAGCACGTTTTTGCTTTCCCTTTGAAAGCACAGGCTTCCGCTCTCCGTAAAAAACGGATTCGCCTTGCGGTCAATGTCCATATAAAAGCCGTCGTCCGAAATATCGTGGAGCTTGAACTCTACTAAGGGCGATTTCCCTGTGTCAACGGTTATGTTTCGTACACTGATGTGTCGGCTGTTTGAGATCATAAAAGGAAAAACGACGTCGTGAAACACAAAGAGTGAGCCGTGACCGTCAATAAGGGTATCCTTCATATCCAGAATCGGGAACACCATATGCTTGTCGCAGGCGGAATTGTTACAAACGGCAAAAAAGGCAGTTCGGGTGCCGTCCCTGAAAAAGTGATATTCCCCTTGCTCAAAATGCAGCTCTCCGCCCCCTGCGGCTCTGATCTCGTCTAATGCCTGTACGACCGCGGGGGTGGAATTGCTTGCGGTCGGTGAAAGGTGTATGATCATAGTGATTGATCTCCTTGTGAGTCTTTTCTTTCGTACATTATGATAACATAGGGCAACAAAAATGTCAAGCATTCACGGTCGCGTAATTGACGTTTGCGCATCACAGCCCCTCGACTTACAGATGCCGTGGGCAGCTTGATCTGTTTTTTTATCATACGCTCATTTTACGCACATTTGAACCTGCAAACGTAAAAAAATGACCAAATAGTTTTTTCTTTTTGATCATATGATGATACAAACCCCAAAAAATTGTGATTGAATTTTCTTTTTTTGATCATATGTTGCGGCAGGAATTGCAAATATTTGAGAGTTGTGATAACATAAGGATGATATTATATATAAGATTGGTAATAAAACGAGACGCTTTTTTGACACTTTGACTCAATTATTGACCGTTGAATGAAAAAATGTCCCGCTTGCGATGCGACGGGACAGAAAGTGAGGATGTTATGATCATCGACGTCACAGCCTTCGGTGCTGATAAAACAGGCGCGACAGATTCCGCTCCTGCCATTGTCAAGGCGGTTGCCGAGGCAAAAAAACGTTCGGATGCAGGGGAGGCGGTCGTGCTCTCCTTCCCCAAGGGACGGTATGATTTCTATCCCGAGTACGCTTTCTCAAGCGAGATATACATTTCAAACACCAACTCTTCCTATATCGAGGAGTTTGTGACCAAGAGGATCGCGATTCTCATCGAGGATATGAAAAACGTTACCGTGGATGGCGGCGGTTCGCTCTTTATGCTCCACGGACGTATGGGCGGATTTTTCGCGATCAATTCGGAAAACGTGACGTTTCAAAATTTCACGCTCGATATGCAGGTGCCTACGATCATCGACGTTACCGTTGAAGAGCGCACGGGCGCGAATTCCGTGATCGCCCACATCCCCGAGTGTTACGTTTATGAGGTTCGTCCGGAGGAAAAGGATATCGTTTTCTACGGCGACAACAGCCCCTACACGGGCAAGCCGTATTGGGAGCTGAAGCACTCCACCTTCCATCCCCGAACACAGAAGCGCAACCTCCTGACAGGGGCAACAAGACGCATTATGGAAAAAATGCTGCTCACCAATGCAACCGCGGTCGAGGCGCTTGAGGGCAACAGAGTCAAGATCACGTATGCGTCCGAATCGGACGTTTACGCACCGGGTACGGTCATTGAAATGCGACGCAACGACAGAGACGTTCCGGTCGCTTACTTCTGGGATAGCAAAAACGTCGTTGCACAGAATATCAACCTCGGCTTTATGCACGGCTTTGGAATCTGTGCGCAGAGCACCGAGAACATCACCATCGATGCAGTTCGTCTCAAAACGCTTCCGGGCAAGGGAATCTTCAGTACCTGCACTGCCGATCAGATCCATCCCGTTTCGTGCTACGGCGATATCATCATCAAAAACAGTTATTTCGAGAACCCGCACGATGATCCGATCAACGTTCACGGTCATCATATGCTGGTGTCCGAAATTTCAGAGGACAGAACGCAGGTGCGCATCAAGGCAATGCACAATCAGAACCACGGCATTCCCAACTTCCGCATCGGCGACGAGATAGAGTTCCTTTATTGGAATGATATTACCGTTCTGGAAAACAGCAAGAGAACGGTCACCGCGATCGACGGCCCCAACGGACGCAAGGGCGGAAGGCTCGGCGCGGGGACGGAATCCTTAGGCGAAACGGTTCTCACTCTCACGGAGCCGATTCCCGAGGAGGTTGAGGTCAATGCCTTCCTGGTTGAAAACGTCACGGCAACCCCGAACGTTTACATCCAAAACAACGAGTTCGTTTCCATCCCGACCCGAGGCATCCTTTGCACCACGAAGGGTAAGGTGGTGATTGAAAACAACGTCTTTGATACCGTTGCCTGCCAACCCATCTACATTTCCGACGACGGAAACGGTTGGTATGAATCGGGCAGATGCGAGGACGTGACCATTCGAAATAACGTTTTCAGAAATAGCCGCACGTACGATATCCACTTTGATCCCGTTGTCAAAACGCTTCCGCCAAAGGAAAACGCGATCCACAAAAACGTACTGATCGAGGGGAACACGTTCTTCAGAACAAGCGCCTCCTACGCGGTGCTTTCCGCTACGAGCGTGGGCGGTATCACGATCAGAAATAACAGGATCTTCCGCGAAAAGCCGAGCATTGTGATCACGGCAACCGTGCCGCAGAACGCAATGCACGTCGGTAGCGTGCAGCAGATGAGCGTCTCTACCGTCGGAACGGTTCCTTACGGCAGACCGTGGAAATTTATAAGCAGTAGCAATATCGTTTTGGAAAACAACCACTACGACGAAGGTCCCGATATGAGCGTGAAGCTGATCGGAACGGACAGCAGTGACGTGACGCTCATAAACGACGCTTCCGAGATCGGCGTAGAGAATCACGCTTCCGCCTCGGGAGACGAGTATTCTTACGTTTCGAGCAATGAGGAAGTCGTGAAGATTTCGTCCGACGGCGTTCTCAACGCGGTTGGAACAGGAACGGCGGAAATAACGGTTTATTCGGTCATTGCAGGAAGCAGGTACGAATCCGCTCCCGTGGTCATTACCGTGAGCGATGACGGTGCCGCTTTCCAAAGGAAGATATAAATCAAATTCATTCCCCGAAAGGAGAAAAACAATGAAAAAGAAGCTGACAAGAATTTTGTCTCTCGTGCTGATCAGCAGTATGCTGTTGCCGTTGTGCTCGTTTGCACCGATCGCATTTGCCGCAGACACGGAGAACGAGGATGCCGTGGTGATCGACGTCACCGCCTTCGGTGCTGACAAAACCGGCGCGACGGACTCGTCTCTCGCAATCGTCAAGGCGGTTGCTGAGGCAAAGAAGTATTCGGATGCGGGAAAGGCGGTCATCCTCTCCTTCCCCGAGGGACGGTATGATTTCTATCCCGAGCACGCGTTTGAAAGCAGACTCTATATTTCAAACACCACTTACCTCGAGGAGTTTTTGGACAAAAAGATCGCGATCTTTATCGAGGATATGAAAAACGTCACCGTGGACGGCGGAGGCTCGCTCTTTATGCTCCACGGACGTATGGGCGGATTTTTCGCGATCAATTCGGAAAACGTGAGGTTCCAAAACTTCACGATCGATATGCAGGTGCCAACGATCATTGACGTGACGATCGAAAAGAGCGCGGGCACGAATTCCGTAATTGCCTACATCCCCGAATGCTATCCTTATGCGGTTCAGGGCAAGGATATCGTTTTCTACGGAGATAACAGCCCTTACACGGGCAAGCCGTATTGGGAGCTGAAAACCTCCACGTTTTCTCCCAGAACCCAGAGCCGCGACCTGACGACCGGTGTTACCAAGCGTATTATGGAAAAGATGCTGCTCACCAACGCAACCGCGGTCGAGGAGCTTGAGGGCAACAGAGTCAAGATCACGTATGCATCGGCATCGGACGTTTACGCGCCGGGTACGGTCATTGAAATGCGCCGCAACGACAGAGACGTCACGGGCGCTTACTTCTGGGACTGTAAGGACGTTATCACGCAGAACGTTGATATCGGCTTTATGCACGGTTTCGGAATCTGCGCGCAGTCTACCGAGAATATCACGCTTGATGACGTCCGCTTCAAAACGCTTCCCGGCAAGGGAACGTTCAGCACGTGTACCGCCGACCAGGTCCATCTCGTTTCCTGCTACGGCGATATCACCATTCAAAACAGCTATTTCGAAAACCCGCACGATGACCCGATCAACGTTCACGGTCACCACCTGCAGGTAACCGAAATTTCCGCAGACAGAACGCAGGTGCGCGTCAAGGCAATGCACGGCTCTCCCTACGGTGTGTCAAACTTCCACATCGGAGATGAGATCGAGTTCGTTCGTAAGAGCAATCTCAACGTTCTGGAAAACAGCAAGAGAACGGTCACCGTCATCGACGGCCCCGACGGAAGGGGCGGACAGCTCGGCGCGGGAACGAATTCCATAACCGACACGGTCCTCACCCT
>JAZQWH010000049.1:0-22961 GCA_045632205.1 Eubacteriales bacterium | reverse complement strand
TCAAGCCATCGGACAGAAAAAGAACCGAGGAAAACGTGAAAAAATGAGCAATAGCTTCATTTCATGCAATTTGTATCACGCGTTCACTCGGTTCTATTTCAAAACACCCCAAAATTATCTTGAATCTATCCCCTCAATTATACAAAATTTGCATTTTGTATAATACGAGATTCAATATCCTTCCAGTCGAAAAGCTTCAGCCAAAAGTCCACTGCTCCACGAGCTTTATTACGAGCATCCATTTGACCGTCAGCAAAAGCGTATTTTTCAAAGATCATTTTGAGAATAGACTTTGAATCGTTAAACTCACCGGTGGGAGTTACCGAAAGCGCAAGCTCGTTGGCGAGCTTGTTACGTGTCTGCCACTCAATACGAAACCAAGAATCAGGATCACCGTAAGGGTTAGCTTTAACATAAGTACCGGTCTGAAGATTGATTGACTGCATACGCTTATCATAAACACGCAGCATACGGTCTGACTGCGGAGAGCCAAGATAAATAGTCTTCTGGCCGCACGTTACAAGCTTGCAGCTTATAGCACCCTTAGTAGAAGCTAACGGTATACGTTCAGACGGCAGCTTATGAGTGTGAATATGATCGATCATCTGATCGAGGAACTCCGGGCAGTAATTGATAAAATCATAAGCCCAGTCACACCGGGTAACGTGGTAAGATCCACCGTCCGGGAGCTGCGGCTTCACAAGCCGGTAGGAATCCATATCTACACCAATAGAACGCAGATAATCGAGAGCCGAGCCGGAGAGCTCAAGACGGATCTTCGGAACGACCGTATCAAAGATTGATACGCTCATATCCTCGCCGTAGAAGTTAAAGCTTGAGGTCTCAAGCATTACACCATTATAGATAAACTTGAAAACCTCGTCATATCCCCTGCTCTGCTGAAACGCAGCAGCGCAGAACTCTGACACACAATCGTCCATATGAAGCCAGGATAAAACATGGTTCATAGAACAATCGAAGAACATGACCGTGAGCCAGTCAATTTTACAATAGATCTTGCCATCATTATCTAACGTGCGATAAGTTATAGGGATAGGACGATCGTAGATCTGACTATCAATGTTTAGCTGTTCAAATTGCATAAGCGACCTCCATTAAAACATAAAACTAATTAAAATCAGAAGGAATAAAAGACGCGCGCGGCGCGGGTGCCGCCCTAAACCCCGGCACCCCATTATAATTAAGTGATAAACTAACGTTTATCCGCCCACGGGGAGGACAGTCTGAATCCAAACAATGACACCAAGGACCCCAAACGAAAGGATCAAAAGGACCATCATCAGAATAAAAATAAACACAACCGTTACACATAAACCCTCCATTACAAAAAATTGTAAGCTTACAGCATAAGTATAGCACTATCGGGGGGAAATGTCAAGCGATTTTTTTAAAAAATATGAAGTTTTTTCGGTACATCATCATATACAATAACACATACTAGGTATAAGTAACCGGTTACCCCATAGGTAACACGGTGATACATAACCGTGTTACGGGCGCTGCCGTCGCAGCGCTTGTGCCTGGCGGCATGGTGATCAGAGGCACGCTCACGAAGCTTCCCTTCTAGAGTGCAGCAAAGATCCAAAGAAATACAACCCAGGATAGTTGGTAGGTATGCGGTGTCTGCGGACACCTGAATCATCCGATCCGCGCCTGGTGCGCTCTCGGATCTACGATCATAGCAAAAAAATCCCCCCCGTACGGGGAGGATCCTTCAAACAGAAGATATACCGCGAGTGAAGCGGAGGATTATCATAAATAATACAGAGACAATCAAGACACCATAGGACAGCTCAAAAGGAGTATAACCGACGAAAGGCTCAATCAGGAGATCTATAAGATCATCTCCGGTATACTCTATAGGGGTCGTAAACCACGCAAATAAAGAGACACCACCATTATAAATGATGTAAAAAAAGGATAAGCAGCTATTCATAAGCTGTTCAATGCCTGCATTAACCATATCAACCTCCGGCTAGAAGCTTTAGGAACCAAATTGCGATCATAAATCCGATGATAGTCATCAAGATACCGCCAAGAGTGAATCCCTGGACGATCTCAAGATCAATGAAGCCACCGACAGCGGTGCCGATCCAGCTGGTGTAATCGGCAAATATACCGGGATCCATAGGAGTCTCGGGAGGAGTATAAGAAAGAATATCGCGATCACGGAAATCGTTATAAACAGAAACATAAGTATAACTAGCACCATATAGCTGAAGATTAGTAATATTAGGATTATTCAGAGAAGTCTTAATGTATTCAACATAATACAACCCATCATCAAGAGACTCTATAAAAGCATCAGGAACAAGCTGGAAAGAAGAAAACTCACCATCAGAGAGAGTAGTCTCGTAAACCATACGGTTTAAACCATCATTTAAATCACCAGCCTTAACATAAGATACATAAATATCTAAAGTGTTATAATAGTAAAGTTGATCATCAAAAGTAAACTGAACTTGACTGAAATAATCAGAATCAGAATAAACACCATTGGTATCTACATAAAAACCCCGGGCTTCCATATCAATGCTATCACATTCACCATAAAAATTCTCAAAGTCAGTATGAAAACCGCAACCATTAGCACTACCGTTACTAGGTATATACTGATTCATACCGGGATCCATTTCTAGAAAATCATAAGTAGTAGTAACAGTAATATCATTAATTCCCTGAGTTATAAAGGTTTTGTCATAATAATAAGAAACTTCTAGAGAATTAAAAAGAGGATCAACAATCAAGGCATAGGGAGAATCATAAAAAGGCTCAAGCTCGTTGTCACTGGGCAAAGCAAGGTTATAAGTCAAGATAACAGGAACAGAGCCGGGCACTGAATAACCATCACCAACAGGACGGATAGCGAACATTGGTGGATCATCAGAAGAGGCAAAAGAAGGGATGATCAAAGAAACAAAGATTGATAACAATACAAATGAAAGAACAAGGCATTTAATTATTCTTTTTTTGACTTTCATCAGAACGAACCCCCTTCTCTAAGATCTCTTGAAATTGACGAGTATTATAACTGGATTTGTTACGGTAGATCAGGATCCTGTCCCGGATACATCCGTGTGCAGCCTCAAAAGAGGCAAGTTGGATCCTGCGCATCATACGTGATTCCTTGTTAGAAAGCAGCGGAGCAGGAAGCTTCAAAGGACGCATCCGAGAAACAGCACTATCATATTTGTCATAAATCGTGATAAATTGAACAACAAAACCTTTTATATACCAGCAGCGACGGCATAATACAAATAAATCCGACATTTCCCGGATTTTGTCCCAGCAGCGATTTAAATTTTGACAGTTGTAATGGAAATTACAATTACCAACGTGACGAGATATAGCCTGGAAGACAGGCATAGCAGGGAAACGTTTGTTTAACTCATTACAAAACTGAGCCGGATAATAAATACCGGCATCAGAGAGATAAACGTCGGTACCATCGGGAAACGGATAAGAATAAAAAGAGACGTTGCCGGAGATAAAGTTGGCGTAACTGTTCCCTCCACAATCAAGTTGATCATAAATGAGAGGGAAATGGTTACCGCCATAATCTATATTTGATACGTAAGGTTTTTTCCGGCGGATAATAACGTTTGCAAACAATAGATCTTTTCCGCGTCCACGCATACCACAGACGGAAACGTTACCATCCTCGAAAAGGCGAATTATTTTCTTCAGTCTCATATATCATCTCCAACCACCAAAAGAGCAGATAAAACATAAGACTTTATAGACAATAATGAAAGGGATAGAAACACAAAACAAAACTCCAATAGTAGAAATCAGAGTACAAACGAGATTCATATCAGAGGTAAGGTCAACACCACCATAGATATAGGTATGAATCAGGTCAAATAAAGATTGATACATAGACATAATAGCATAATCCTTTCCGGGATCCGGGAGGGATTTCGGGTAAACCCTAAAATCTCTCCCGGATCCCTTGCAAACCGATTAACCTCGGAAGTGCAAGAAATTCTGGATGAGACCAACGACGAGGAACACAACGCTGATAGCAAGTCCAGCAACAGCAAGGACGCCGAGGAACGTCAGCGAGCCAGGATCACCAGAGGTGCCAGGCGTCCAAAACAAGCTAAACAGTGTAGGGACAAACGTTGAAAACCATTCACCGACGGCGCTGAACACATCGAGTACGGACTGAAGAACAGATGCTTCCATTTTTTACCTCCATAATAATTTTTTAATTATATATCCTTGCAAGAGATACCAATATTAAAGAACTTCGACAGAATCAACACGACCGTAACGGTTATAAAAGACACGAACAGTAGAATCGAGAGAAAGAGATTCAATACCGGAGACATTATCAACAGGAACAAAGACAACCTCACAACGTTTACCGGAGACAAAGCGATCATCAGTGAGAAGATGAAGCTCAACAAAGCGACGAGAATCCTTTTTAGATACGATAGATTTAATACCAACAACAGTAAACATAATACACCTCACATATTATTTGGAAAATTTTGTAAGAACATCAGTAAGACAGCGATCAGAGAGATCAATAGAACGATAACGACCAAAACGAGATCGACGAAGGATAATTACAGGAGAAGAAAAGGAAACAGATGAATCGTAAAGTATCGGAGTATCAGAGGAACCAGGAGCAGCTAAGATAACGTAACCAGCTTTAGCAACGACAGAGGACACAGGAAGACCATTACCGAATTGGCGATAGAAAGCCTTAGAAGGACGGACGGAGACGAAAGATTTCTCAAGATTGGAATCAATCCTTAGAGCAGACAGAGGAAACAGATAAACTTTACGATGGATAACGACAGGTATGCAAAAGAGAAAAGCGACAAGAATATAACCAGTTAACTGCATATAAGTACCTCACAAGTGAAAATATAAACGACCAAGATTATTCCAAAGACCGGGTGAATCGTTATCAGTTGAAATAGAATCAGATATAGATAAATTATTTAGTTTGTTGTAAAAAGCAAGAAGGCGACGCCGGGAAACAGGATCGGACTGATTGAGAGAAGCTAAGTATTTGTTACAAGCACGTTCAACACCTTCCCTACCCATCAAGGTATAATAGAAGATAAAAGTACGAATCATAACAGATTCAAAGCTATTTATAAGCTTCTGGTCTGGTGACTCGTACTCAACGTATTTTGCATTTTGTATAATTGCTTGTATTTCAGAAGTCCGCCCTTTTCTTTGTTGCTTGTTAAAGAATTATTGTAACGGAGGTTTTGAAGTTGACACGCGCACACATTGATTGGAATTGCAAGCTTCTCTCCGATATTCACGAATTTCATATTCCTCCCAAAGATACGATCACAGCGCTCACTTGGCTTGAGCAACGGTTCGGCTTAAACTGCTTTTGCTTCAATCCTACGTTCCGTGCCGATATGGATTCCGTAGCCTCCTTTCTGGCTCACCGTGAATCAGCTATCAACGCGCTTCTTCAATCTGCCAAGGATACTGCTCACGACCTTGCCTCTCCCATCAAGATTTTAGCAGGTGTTTCCGTTGATCTTTCTCAAGGGCTACACGATACATACCAATTGGATAGACTCAAAATCCCATTCGGAACCGAACGTTACCTTCCGATCAAGCTCCCTATGTGCGAATACAGCGACTGGATCGACCTTGAGTTGAATCGATTGCTCTATACCGCCAAGCACAAGCTTCTGTTCCTTTCCTTTGAAATCGCGTGCATTCTTTACCCGCGAGAAATTATAGAAAAGCTTCTTCGCGTACCCGGTGCGATCTATCAATTCAATTATTCCTCACTTGCAAACCCCAAGACTTGTGAAATAATTAACAATCTAATCGGGAAGCGTGCAATTGTTTTGTTCGGCACTTCCCTGAATGTAATTGGCAAAATATATCACTACGAGCTTGATTATTTTCTTGATTCCGCGCAAGAGGAATACAAGGATTTTGAACTTGCTCAGCTAATGAAGTACTCGGTCAAATTCCCCACCAAGTATCCAAAATCATACAGAATTTGTCCGCTTCGCTAATGCACGGTGATGCTCTCCACTATACTTTAATTTGGTCGCTTCCCCACCGCGCAAATGGCGCTCCTCCTTGTTATGCAGCAAAAGCGCCTGAACCTCTGTGTAAAGCGATTTGTTAACCTTTTTGAGCGTGTGCGTCACATCCTTATGTACTGTGCTTTTACTGATCCCGAATGCGGCGGCAGCCGCACGAACGGTTGCACGGTTTTGTAACAGATATTCCCCTAAAATCACACACCGTTCCCTACCGTTCCATTCCATCGCGATCATCATCGATCCCTCCCACAAAAATAGTATTTACTCTAAATATATGAAAGGTTTGGCAGATTTTAGAAGCCGAAAACAAAAATTATGTCCGATTTACAAAAAAGTGCCTCCACAAATCTGTTTGAGGGGATGACCTCTATTTCCGCGATCCTCAATCATACGGATATCAACGGAAGAAAGATCGTCAAAATTATGATTGACCGTACCAAGCAACGCACGAAGGCACGGGAAATCGTTTTTTTGAAGGCAAAATCCATCGAGCTCGGATTTTCCTTGGAGCTTGTTGATCCCGAGCTGCTTGATTCGGTAACAACAGGAAAAACACACGGTGGGATCGTGGCGGAATGCACCGAGCGCACGCTTCCCGTCCTGACCGCAGAGCAGATCAAGCCGAACGGCTTTTACGTTTACACGGAAGGCATTGAGGATCCTTATAATTTCGGCTATACAGTGCGTTCGCTCTATGCCGCAGGTGTAGACGGCGTGATCCTCCCTCCGCGAAATTGGATGGATTCTGCAGGTACGGTTGCACGCTCTTCGGCAGGATGCTCGGAGGCGATCCCAATGTACGTATCCGACTCGGAACAGATTGCCGATCTCTTCCACGCCGCAGGCTATCAGATCCTTTGTGCGGGCATTCGCGATTCGGTTTCGATTTTTGATGAAAGATTCAAGCTTCCGATTTTGCTTGTTGTCGGAGGCGAAAAACGCGGCATTTCCCGCAATTTGTTGGATCGGGCGGATAAAATCGTCCGTATCGATTACGGGCGCGAATTTCGCGGATCCCTTTCCGCCGCCTCTGCGGCTGCCGTACTTGCGTTCTCTATTCTTGCACAAAACAGATAAAAACGTAACACGAATGTAAACTTTATATCAAAAGCAAACCAGTGATTGACTTTTGAGTGCAAATATGTTACAATAACATAGATTTAAAAATACTATTTTGCTATAAAAGGATGAAGTGCTTTGAAAAAGAAGGAAAAGAAATCGTTTTTTGGTCTTTTTGATCTCAACCGCGCAAACCGTCCCGATGCCGCAGAGGAAGATACAAGACCTACCTTCAAACGGTATTTTAAGGTTCTCGGGAGACGCTTTTGGCAGCTGATCTCACTCAATCTGATGATGCTCCCGTTGATCCTCCCTGTTATTTTAATCTTATATCTCTATTTTGGCTTTGACCAGACGCCTGTCGAAAACACCGTTGTGTTCTCACAGCTTTATGGCGCGAATCTGATCGACCAAACCCCTGCAACCACCACACTGCTCAACCTGTTCGGTGCGCAGCTTCTCATTCCGGTCTATAACGTTACCACATATGTTTTAATGGGTGTTTGTGCGCTCTTTTTGGCGGTTACGTTTGGTTGGCAAAACGTTGGCGTTACCTATATTGTGCGCAATATGGTACGTGGAGAGCCGGTGTTCCTGATGTCGGATTATTTCTACGCAATCAAAAGAAACTTCAAGCAAGGCTTTTTCCTGGGATTGATGGATTTTGTATTCATTGTAGTCCTCGGGTTCGACATTCTCCATTTGATGAATTCTCCTGTAAACTTTGGAAACAACCTGATGTTCTACGGTGTTTGCGCAATTGCAATTTTGTATTTCTTTATGCGCTTTTACATCTACCTTATGCAGGTTACCTTTGAATTGTCAATTCGAAAGATCCTCAAAAACGCTCTTATTTTTACAACGCTCGGTGTCAAGCGCAACCTGATGGCACTGATCGGCATTATCGCAATCACCGCGCTCAATCTCTTGCTCTTCCCACTTTTTGGAGCAACTCCGCTCGGCATTGCAATTCCCTTGATCCTTCCCTTGCTCTACTATATGGCAGTGTGTACCTTTACAACGGCATATTGTGCATATCCGATCATCGACCGTTATATGATCGCGCCTTACGTCAAGGAAGAAGACGAAGAAATGATCGAGGAAGAATAAACAAAAAAGAGATTCCCGACGCATCGGGGATCTCTTTTTATGATAGACCCAACAAAGTGCTGACTGTGACGAGCTCGTATCCTTGCTCAAGAAGAATTGGAAGCAGAATACGCAATGCTTGCGGTGTTTGACTCCCACGTCCGATGAAATCGTGCATCAGAACGATGTCTCCCGGCTGTATCTCGGAAAGAACGGTTTTGGCAATCTTGCTTGCATTTTTTACCTCCCAATCACGCGTATCAACACTCCACAGGATCAAATGATAATCCTCTACGTCCGAGCTTTGTTGGATATAGGAATTGACAGCACCCTCCGGTGGGCGAAACAAATGCGGTCGATACTCTGCCAATTCCTCCAACGCGTCCTCACAGCCCTCAATTTCAGCCCGTACGGCATCCTCATGCATTCGTTCCAGATGACGGTGAGAAAAGGTATGATTGCCGATCTCGTGTCCTGCATCAATCACACGCTTGGCGACGTCCGGATAGTTGATAACGTTTACCCCAACCTCAAAAAAGGTCGCCTTGACATTGTATTCTTCAAGAATTGAAAGGATCTCATCCGTCAAAAATGGGTGCGGTCCATCATCGAACGTGAGCGCGATTCTGCGCGACTCTACCGGTACGGATCGATAAACCTCCGCATTGACCCAAAGAGGTTGCTTAACGAAAAAAAGCACAGTGAGCATTACCGTAAAAAAAGAGAAAAATCTTCTTTTTTTACGAAAAGTGCCGCGTTTATTGGCTTTTCTACGTTCAAAATCATCGCTTTGCAGTAAGCTCATCCAATGTTCCAAAACGATACCCCTCCGACTTTAACGTTACAATAACGTCTCCCAAAATCGAGGCATTGACTGCAGAGGTCGGATGAAGAAGCATTACTTCCCCATTATGAACGTTATCCAAAATGATTTTACGTGCTTGATCCGCACGCATTTGCTTGTCATTGTCCCAATCCGGATACGCAAAGCTCCAAAAAACCGTTTTGTAACCGTTTGCCTTTGCACAGGAAAGATTTTCCCGACTGAAGCGTCCCTCGGGAGGACGGTAGTAAGATGCAAGCTTTTTACCGATCTTAGCTTCGTAAAGGCTCTCAAGCTCACGAAGCTCCGACAAAAAAGCGGCTTCATCCATCCGACTCATATCGCGGTGTCGGTAGGTGTGATTACATACCGTATGCCCTTCATCCGCCATCCTGCGCACCAACGCTTCGTCGTGCGAAATCAGATTTCCAAGTATAAAAAACGCGGCAGGCGTTTTCTCTTTGGCAAGCACATCCAAAATTTTTGCGACATTTCCGTTTTCATATCCTGCGTCAAACGTCAGATAAACAACCTTTTCCTCTTCTCGCTGATCCATAAAATATCCGTCAAGCTCTTTGATAAATGTGAATTCCGGAGCAAGCGACGGACGAATATGATCCCTTGCGTGCTTGCAATACCAGCTGTATCCCTCTGCTTGGGCAGAGACAGACAGAGTGAGTGCGCAGGCAAGCAAAACCAAAACCAAAAACCGTGTAATTTTTTTGATCATACAATCTCCTTTCCAATCCGATACACAATTATTTTTTCCGATTTCAAAAAAACAAAACTCTGAAAAAAACGTTATAATTTGAAATTTATTGCATAGAAAAAAGCAGACAGGGGCAATGTCCTTGTCTGCTTTGATATTTATTTGTCTACACGAACGACCTGTCTGACAATGGAAAGATCTTCAATCAGAACGCTGCCGTCCCGCCCCTCTCGAAGCACGAGAATTTGCGAACGGATCATATCGCTTCCGATATCCCGACGAAACGTGCCGTTATTGTAGAGAATCATATAGTCCAAACGATAGGTGTATAAACGGTCTCCGTCCTCAAGATACTCGGTTTTGGTGGAATCCGCATAGAGCTTAATGTCATAAACCATTTGCTGAGCAAACGGAGCCTGCGGCTCGTGAGTTTGATAGTAATTGGTGTGAAAGAACGTGTTATATTCATTGGCGTTACCGTAAATAACAGCTTGCAGATACTCATAAACCAAGCGTAGCTTGGCATCGGACTCGTCTGCATTCACGGTATACCGTTCACCGTACCCGAACGGGTTATCATAAAAATACAGCTCCCGATTACATCCAAGGTAGCGGCTGTAAGTCATAATATCACCGTCATATACGGGATAAAACTCAAATTCGGGAATTGGAACAAGCTCATAAACAGGCTCATCGTCACCGATATTGAAAATCAGCGTGATCAGAAGAGGAACAATGATCAGCAAAGCAAGAAGGATCGAAAGAATTGGAATCAATCGTCGACGCATACGACTTGCGCGCGCTCTTGCTTCCTCCTTCTCGCGCAAAATACGATCCATATCGGATTCTGCTTCCTTCGATGGATCCGCAAGCACGGCTGCTTCGTTTGGCTCCTCTGCCGCCGTCTCACAGATTTCGGATCCGTTTTTTTCGAGTTCTTCCATACAGTCCCCCTCCTTTCTTCTTTCTTGTTTTATTTTATCATACATCCCATCAGATTGCAACCGATTTTTTCGAAAAAAAGTATGTAAACGAGAAAAAAACAAATATATTTGTAAAATATATTTCTATTTCTATTGTACTTTTCAATCTTTTGTGCTATAATGAAATATGAATTGAATTTTTCGTTTTACGAAAGGATTTTGGCAATATGAAATATCTTGTTTTGATTCCGGACGGAATGGCAGACAAAAAATGTGAAGGAATTGGCAACCGTACGCCTATGGAGGCAGCAAACAAGCCGATGATGGATGCGCTCGCGGCAAAATCGGTGATCGGTACGGTTTCAAACGTTCCTGTCGGCATGGTTCCTGAGAGCGATACTGCAAATATGGCAATCCTCTCCTTTGATCCCAAGATCTATTCCAAAGGACGCTCTCCCCTTGAGGCGGTCAGTATGGGAATCGAAATGCAGCCGGATGAAACCGCTTACCGTTGCAACGTTGTCACCTTGACCGATGAAGGCGAGGATTATGATGATAAGATCATTCTTGATCACAGCGCAGATGAAATTACCACCCCCGAAGCGGATGAGCTGATCAAAGCGCTTGAAAAGGAAATGGGAAATGAGATCCGTAAGTTCTATACGGGTGTCAGCTACCGTCATTGCCTGATCTGGAAGAACGGTGACGACCGTTATCCGTTTATGCGTCCGCACGATATTCTCGGTCGCAGAATCGGCGAATATCTTCCCAAGGCAGAAAACGGCGGTGCTGTGTTCTATGACTTGATGAAGCGCAGCTTTGATATTCTCAATCACCACCCCGTCAATGAAGCAAGACGTGCTCGCGGACTCAAGCCTGCAAACTCGGCATGGCTCTGGAGTCCCGGTAAAAAGCCGCAGATGCCCAACTTTGAGGAAAAATGGGGATTGAAGGGTGCCGTGATCTCCGCCGTCGACCTGATCAAGGGAATCGGTATTTGCGCAGGAATGAAGTCGATCGACGTAGAAGGTGCTACGGGTAACGTTCACACCAACTACACAGGCAAAGCAAATGCCGCAATCGATGCCTTCAAGGATGGCTACGAATACGTTTATATTCACGTTGAAGCCCCCGATGAGTGCGGTCACCGCGCTGAGCTTGAGAACAAGGTCAAGTCGATCGAGCTGATCGACCAAAAGATCCTCAAGCCCGTTTACGAATATCTCGAAAGCACGGGCGAGCCCTTCCGCGTAATGATCCTCCCCGATCATCCCACGCCGATCTGCATCCGTACGCATTCGATGGACCCCGTGCCCTTCCTCATTTACGATTCCGAGAGAAGCGAAAACGGTGTTCCCACCTTCAACGAGGATACCGCCCAAGCTACAAACACCTATCATCCCAACGGATTTGAGCTGATGAAGCTTTTGGTAAAGGATTGATCACTTATGAACACGAACGATTATCCGCAGTATCTCCCTGAAGAGATAGAAAACGAGCCTAAAAAAGACGGAGCGGTCTCTTTTCTCTTTGATATTCTTGAGATGGTTGCGTGGTCTGTATTCGTAATGCTTCTGCTCTTCACCTTTGCGTTTCGCATTTGCCGGGTAGAGGGTTCGTCAATGGAAAATACGCTTCACGAAAACGAAACGCTCCTGACCTACAATCTCGCATACACTCCAAAGCAGGATGATATTATCGTCTTTCATCTGACAAAGCCCGAGATCAATATGGAAAAAACGCTGGTCAAGCGTGTCATCGCAACCGGCGGACAAACCTTGACTATTGATTATGACAACCGCGAGATCTACGTAGACGGAGTGCTTTATGCAGACTCTCATCGCGTCTTAAAAAGCTTCAGCGATGAGATTATTGATCAGTATTACACAGCGGGAACCTACCAATACGTCATTCCCGAAGGAAAGCTTTTCGTATTGGGCGACAACCGAAACAATTCCAACGACAGCCGCAATCCCGCCATCGGTTTTATTGACGAGCAATGCGTGCTCGGCAAGGTTATTATGCGCCTGCAGCCGTTCACCGTTTTCTCAAAAGAAAATTAAAACACGGAGTAAAAAACATGCCGTCTGAAACGATCCAATGGTTTCCCGGACATATGGCGAAAACCCGCCGTATGATTTCGGAAAATCTGAAAAACGTAGATATCATCATTGAAATTCTGGATGCGCGAATCCCCTATAGCTCGCGCAATCCGGAAATCAAACGCCTCGTAGGCGACAAGCCGACCGTTCTGCTCCTAAACAAGGCATCGCTTGCAGATCCAAAGCAAAACGCATTGTGGGTCAAGCAATATACAAACGAAAACACCGTTTGCATTCTTACCGACTGTGTTACGGGAGAGGGTCTGAATAAGATCGCTCCCGCCATTCGCACGGCTCTGTCAGACAAAATTGCCCGTTACGAGCAAAAAGGAATGATCGGAAAGCGTCTGCGCGCGATGGTGCTTGGAATCCCCAACGTTGGAAAATCCTCCCTCATCAACCGAATTTGCGGGAACAAGAAAGCCAAGGTTGAAAACCGACCGGGTGTCACGCTTGACAAGCAATGGGTCACCACCAATATCGGCGTTGATCTTTTGGATATGCCCGGAATCCTTTGGCCGAAATTTGAGGAGCGTCGCGTAGGCGAAAACCTTGCACTGACAGGGGCGATCCGCGACGGAATTCTTGATACGGAATCGCTTGCAACCATTCTCTGCAAGCGTTTGCGCCTGCTCTATCCCGCTATGCTTTCCGAGCGATATAAGCTTGGCGATATGGCTCAGTATGAGGAGCTTTCCGATTACGATCTGTTTCTCACGATCGGAAGAAAGCGAGGATTCCTGATCAGCGGCGGCGAGATCAATACCGAGCGCACCTCCATCACACTGTTGGATGAGTTCCGCGCATCAAAAATCGGGCGCATTACGCTTGATCGGTATTCTAAGGAGGAGCTCCATGCTTGAATATGCTTTGGAATCCGAGCTAAATGAACAAGGCTATGCCAACGTTTGCGGTGTGGACGAAGCGGGGCGCGGACCTCTTTGCGGTCCCGTGGTTGCCGCCGCTTGCATTCTCCCGGCAGGACTTGTTCTGGAAGGATTAAACGACTCGAAAAAGCTGACTCCCAAAAAGCGTGACAAGCTTTTTGATGAAATTCGAGAAAACGCCGTTGCTTATTCGATTGCGGAGGCGAGCGTTGAGGAGATTGACTCTCTCAACATCCTCGAGGCAACGTTGCTGGCAATGAGACGCGCCATCGACGGCCTTGCTGTGAAAGCAGATTATGCTTTGATCGACGGAAACATTTCCCGTGACTTTCAGTTACCCGCGCAGGCAGTCGTGCACGGGGATGCGATCAGCCCTTCGATCGCTGCGGCTTCTATCCTTGCAAAGGTCACCCGAGACCGCGCCTGTGAGGAGCTTGACCGCTTGTATCCGCAATACGGAATTGCAAAGCACAAGGGTTATGGCACGAAGGTACATATGGATGCCCTGCGCGCCCACGGTCCCGCACCCATTCACCGCAAGCAATTCATCCGTTTTCTGGATAAAGAATCATGAGGCTGACTACAACCAAGGAGATCGGGGATTTCGGCGAGCGTCGTGCAGCAAATTACTTACGGTTGCGCGGCTACGTCATCAAAGAACGGAACTACCGAGTGGGACATTACGAAATCGACATTATCGCACAGCGCTTTCGTGAGATCGCGTTTGTAGAGGTTAAAACACGCACCTATGACAAGCGGGAAATTGATCTCCTTCCCCCTCCCTCCACCGCGGTAAAAAAAGATAAGCAACGCTTTACAAGAAGGGCTGCCAATCAATATCTTTTCGATCACCGCTCCGACAAGCGTCCGCGTATGGACGTCATTGAGGTCTATCTGATCAAATCTTCCGATCAAAAAAAGCCAAAGGTTTGGCGCATCCGCCATCTCAAGGGCGTTTATTAAAAGAAAACAAAAAATATCACATACCGAAAAGAAAGGTTACCGAATCATGTTTTACAAAAGCACAAGAAGTAACGAATCTGCAAAAGCAACTGCCGCAGAGGTCATTAAGCAAGGACTTGCAGATGACGGAGGATTGTTTGTTCCCGAATCGATCCCCGCGCTCTCGATGCAGGAAATTGAGGAGCTTTGCAAGGAATCTTATCCTGTTCGTGCGGCAAGAATTCTTTCTAAATTCCTGACCGATTATACCTACGATGAGCTTCTCGCTGATTGCTCCGTTGCATACGACGAAAGCTCCTTTGTCGGCGGTGCCGCTCCTCTTTGCAACATTCACGATAATTTTGAGTCTCTCGAGCTCTGGCACGGCCCGACTGCCGCATTCAAGGATATGGCACTTCAGATCATGCCCAAGCTTCTCTCCCGTGCTTTGGTCAAAACGGGAGAAACTCGCACAGCACTGATTCTCGTTGCAACCTCCGGAGATACGGGCAAAGCCGCTCTTGAGGGCTACAAGGACGTTGCGGGCATCAAGATTATGGTGTTCTATCCCGTCGACGGTGTCAGCCGTGTGCAAAAGCTTCAGATGTCCACGCAGACAGGCTCGAACGTCAACGTTTGCGCAATCCGTGGAAACTTCGATGATGCTCAGAGCGGCGTAAAGGAGATCTTTGCCGATGAAAGCATGGCAAAAGCACTCAATGACCGTGGGCATTTCTTCTCCAGCGCAAATTCCATCAACTGGGGACGCCTTGCACCTCAGATTGTCTATTACGTATCTGCTTATTGCGATCTCCTCAACGCAGGAAAGTGCAAGCCCGGAGATACCTTCAACGTCTGTGTTCCCACGGGCAATTTCGGCAACATTTTTGCTGCATATATTGCAAAGCTGATGGGTCTGCCGATCGCAAAGCTGATTTGCGCATCCAACGCCAACAACATCCTCACCGATTTCCTCGAGACGGGTACCTACGATCGCAACCGCGATTTCTATCTGACGATGTCTCCTTCTATGGACATTCTCATTTCCAGCAATCTCGAGCGTCTGCTCTACTTTACCGCAGGAAGTGAAAAAACTGCGATTTATATGGATCAGCTCAAGAAGAACGGCGTTTACACCGTTGAGCCCGAGATCCTTGCCACCATTAAAGAAAACTTCTACGGCTACTATGCCGATGAAAAGACGACTGCCGCAACCATCCGCGAAACCTTTGAAAAATACGGCTACCTCGCAGATACGCATACCGCAGTTGCAATCAGTGCTGCAAAGCAATATACAGAGCAGACGGGCGATACACGCCCGATGGTGATCGATTCTACTGCGAGCCCCTACAAGTTTGCAAACGATGTTTATTTCTCCGTCGCCGATGAAAAGGCAGAAAACGAGCTTGCGGCACTCGATGCGCTCTCTGCAAAAACCAACACCGAAATTCCCTATCCGCTTGCAGGACTTGCCTCCCGTAAGGTCAATTTCACTCAGGTCATTGACAAGAGCGAAATGGCAAAGGCTGTTCTCGACTATCTTGCATAACAAGAAAGCGGCATTGCCGCACGGAAGCAATCCGTTTGACAATGCCGCAGGTCAATGCTTAAAGGTCAGCTTTCCTTCGGCTTGAAGGTTGCGCACAAGGTATCGGTAGAGCTTTGCGCGTTGTTGGGGCCAACTGCAATTTGTGTTGCGGTGCAATAGGTTTCGCAATCGTGGTAGTAGCAATTCTTCACGTTGCAACAAATTCCCTTGATATGCTCGCAGCAGTGGTTGTCCGTTGTTCTCTTCGTTTCCATTTCAATCATCCTTTCCACATAGGAGTTTTTGAATAACGAGTCAATCTAAACTGAAGCTGAAAGATTTCTCTTTCACATCACTCAGTATTCCCAAAGAGATCCCGATTATACCAACCAAAGGAGCTTCCTTTATGTCACTTTTTGCAATTGCAGACCTGCACCTCTCCTCGGACGGGAGCAAATCCATGGAGATTTTCGGCCCGAGATGGAAGGATTATCAAGATAAAATCAAAAAAAACTGGTGTGCGATCGTCAATCCGGAGGACACGGTCATCATCCCCGGGGACATTTCCTGGGGAATGCATCTGGAGGATGCATTGCAAGACTTTTTGTTCCTTGAATCCCTGCCCGGTAAAAAGCTGATCGGCAAAGGCAATCACGATTTCTGGTGGTCAACAATGGCAAAGATGAAAGCGCTTTTTGCCAAACACAAAATCGAAAGCATCGATTTTCTTTATAACAATGCGCGTCGATTTGAGGATTGCATCGTGTGCGGAACTCGCGGATGGTTCGTTGAGGAAAACCAGCAGCACACGGTAGGAACAACGGACTATCTTCGTATCGTCAATCGAGAGGTCATTCGCCTGCGTCTGAGCTTAGAAGAAGCAAAAAAGCTTCAACCGCAAGATCGCCCCGAGCTTCCGATCCTTGTGTTTTTGCACTTTCCTCCCGTTTGGAATGGATTTGTATGCCGTGAGATCATCGATGTTTTGAAGGAATATAAGATCCGCTCCTGCTACTACGGTCACATTCACGGAGCATATTATGCCCCCAGAACACAGGAATTTGAGGGCGTTGACCTTACAATCTGTGCCGCCGACTATCTGAATTTTGCACCGATGCCAATTTACACGGATTAATTTTGGTAATCTTCCCTAAAATTCAAAAAAACTATTGACAAAACCGACAAAAAATTATAAAATATAGGATGTATGTAATAATATCTGGAGGACATAAAAAATGAGTTTGATTAAATCCGAAATGACCGAGAAGAGCGTTTACAAGCTGGAGTTCTCGGTAGACAAGGAAACCTTCGACAAGGCAGTTTCCAACGCTTACCGCAAGCAGGTCGGCAAGATTACCGTTCCCGGCTTCCGCAAGGGTAAGGCTCCCCGCTCCGTCATCGAGAAGATGTACGGCAAGGGCTTCTTCTACGAGGACGCTATCAACGAGGTACTTCCCGATGCATTCGATGCAGCACTCGCAGAGTCTAAGCTCGATATGGTCGGTCAGCCCGAGTTTGACGTTGTATCCATCGATGACAATGGCGTTGTTCTCTCCGCAAAGGTTGCTGTAAAGCCTGAGGTTGCAATCAAGGATTACGCAGGCATTGAGGCTGAGAAGGCTGTTGCAGAGGTTACCGACGAGGAGATCGAGAACGAGATCAATATGATCCGCGAGCGCAACTCCCGCGAGATCGAGGGCACCGAGGACACTGTTTCCGCAATGGGCGACGTTTGCACCATCGATTACGAGGGCTTTGTTGACGGCGTTGCATTCGACGGCGGCAAGGGCTCCGATTATCCCCTCAAGCTCGGCTCCGGCAACTTCATCCCCGGCTTTGAGGAGCAGGTTGCAGGTCACAAGATCGGTGAGAACTTTGACGTAAACGTATCCTTCCCCGAGGAGTATCACGCAAAGGAGCTTGCAGGCAAGGCAGCTGTATTTAAGACCGTTATCCACAAGATCAAGCACATCGAGCTTCCCGAGCTTGACGATGATTTTGCAAAGGATGTTTCCGAATTCGATACGATGGATGAATATCGCGCAGATCTCAAGGCAAAAATTGCTAAGAGACACGAGACCGAGGCTGATCACAAGTTTGAGGACGCAATCCTTGACACTCTGATCGAGAAGCTTGAGGCTGATATTCCCGAGGCTATGTTTGTAGCTGAGACCGAGAACTTCGTTCGCGACTACGACAACCGTCTGCGTATGCAGGGACTTGACCTCAAGACCTACTTCCAGTACACGGGTATGAATCTCGATTCTCTCCGTGAGCAGCTCAGACCCCAGGCTGAAAAGCAGGTCAAGCTGAGACTGGCTCTTGAGAAGATCGCAGAGCTCGAGAAGATCGAAGTAACCGATGCTGACATCGACGAGGAGATCCAGCGCATTGCCGACAGCTACCAGATGGAGGCTGACAAGGTCCGTGAGATGGTTCCCGTTGATTCCATTGCTCAGGACATGAAGGTCAAGAAGGCAATGGACTTCGTAAAAGAGAAAGCAATCGTAAAGTAATTTTTCTTTTTTCTGAACCGGAAGTTGCATTTGCCATTTCCGGTTCAAATTTATCTGAAACGAGGTAACGAAGAATGTTTGATCCCAGAAATCTTGCACAAGATGCACTCGTACCTATGGTCGTTGAGCAAACAAACCGCGGAGAGCGTTCCTACGATATTTTCTCCCGCCTTCTCAACGATCGCATCATCTTTTTGTCCGATGAGGTCAATGACACTACTGCTTCTTTGGTTGTAGCACAAATGCTCTTCCTTGAGGCGCAGGACCCCGATAAGGACATCAGCTTCTATATCAATTCTCCCGGCGGCTCGGTCACCGCAGGTATGGCAATTTACGACACCATGCAGTATATCAAATGTGACGTTTCCACCATCTGCATCGGAATGGCTGCAAGCATGGGCGCATTCCTGCTCTCTTCCGGCACAAAGGGTAAGCGTCTTGCACTTCCTCACAGTGAGGTTATGATCCACCAGCCTCTTGGCGGTGCGCGCGGCCAGGCAAGCGACATCCGTATTCAGGCAGAGCAGATCCTCAAGACAAAGGCAACATTGAATAAGATCCTTGCAGAGAACACGGGCAAGTCCATCGAGATCATCGAACGCGACACCGACCGCGACAACTATATGACCGCGGAAGAAGCGCTTGAATACGGTCTGATCGATAAGATCGTCACCAAGAGATAATTTCCCTCGAGAAAGGAATTTTCCATGGCCAACACAACAAACAAGGACTCCAAGTCTATGCGCCATTGCTCCTTTTGCGGACGCAACGAGCATCAAGCGGAGTTTCTGATTCCCTCCCCTACAGGAGCGTATATCTGCAATTTTTGCGTTGAGGATTGCAATGAGCTGATCAGCGAGGCAGAAGCATATACAGCGCCTGAGACAGGAAAGCTGACCTTTGAGGAGCTTCCCCGTCCCGCGCAGATCAAGGAATCGCTTGACAAATACGTCATTGGACAGGATGAGGCAAAAATCGCGCTTTCCGTAGCGGTTTATAATCACTACAAGCGCATTCTCTCTATGCCTCAGGTCCAGAGGGGTAAAAAAGGCAAGAAAAAGGTTGCCCCCGTACAGCTCGATGAGAACGAGGTCGAGCTTCAGAAGAGCAACGTCTTGCTCATCGGCCCCACGGGTGTCGGAAAAACCTATCTTGCTCAAACACTTGCAAAAACGCTTAAGGTTCCCTTTGCAATTGCAGATGCAACAACACTGACCGAGGCAGGTTACGTCGGAGAAGACGTTGAAAATATCCTCCTTCGTCTGATTCAGGCTGCCGATTTCGATATTGAGCTTGCCGAAAGAGGCATTATTTATATCGATGAGATCGATAAGATCTCAAGAAAGAGCGAAAACCGCTCCATCACGCGCGACGTGTCGGGCGAGGGTGTTCAGCAGGCGTTGCTCAAAATTCTTGAGGGTACGGTAGCAAACGTGCCTCCTCAGGGCGGCAGAAAGCATCCCAACCAGGAGTTTATTCAGATCGACACGCGCAATATCCTCTTCATCTGTGGCGGTGCGTTTGACGGACTTGAACAGATCATCGAGAAAAGACGAGGAAAGCAGCTGATCGGTTTCGGAGGAGAGCTGAAGAGCAAATCCGAAAAGAAGGATACGGGCATATTCAAGGATGCCGTTCCTCACGATATCGTCAAGTTTGGTCTGATTCCCGAGCTGGTTGGACGAATTCCCGTTATGGTTTCTCTCTCCGCGCTCGACGAGCAGGCACTTGTGCGCATTCTGACAGAACCGAGAAATTCGCTTGTCAAGCAGTATGAGAAGCTCTTTGAAATGGATGAGGTCAAGCTCAACTTCGGTGAGGACGCACTCAAAGCAGTTGCAAAGCTTGCTATTGAGAGAAACACCGGCGCGCGCGGACTTCGTTCGATTATGGAGAGCGCAATGCTTGACATTATGTACGAAATTCCCTCTCGCCGTGACGTCGCGGAGGTCAATATTACACCCGAATGTATTATGGGAACGGGTAAAAGCGAATATGTCCTTCATAAGGATCTGCTTGAATCCCCGGAAGTCCCCGCACTCAAAGAAACGTCCGAGGAATGATCTCAAAAAGCTCCTTGCATAGAAAAAAATGCAGGGAGCTCTTTTCCTAAAAGCACTTGATTTTTATAACCTTTTGTGATACAATAAGTAATGATATCCGCCTGCATAGTTAAATGGATATAATAGCCCCCTCCTAAGGTGTAGCTCTCGCCTCGTCTCAACCGAGCAAACGCGAGAAAAAGCGAGGAAAACGGCGAAAACGCGACCTTGACGCTTCGCCGCTGGAAATTTGGCACCCTATTTGGTGCCCTGTGGCACCTTTTGCGCATTTTTTAAGGGATAGGCGTGCTTCAAGCATCTTCTATAAATTTCATAATTTGCCCCCGTAGTAAAGTGGATATTACAAGTCCCTCCTAAGGATTAGTCGTGGGTTCGATTCCCGCCGGGGGTGCCAAAAAGTCTCTTTTGTCTACCAAGTCAAGAGAGACTTTTATACATTTGAGGAAAATATTTCGTGCAGTTCCTCTGCAGTATTTTTTACACTGCGAAGCTATAATGTTGACATATTTATCCATGCGAGCTATAATATAAACGAAATTTCAACGGCCGCTTTACAGGAGGTAATCCTATGCTTAATAACTTGGATGAAGCTATTTTGAACATCAGTAAAACCAGATCCAACACCCACGGAGATGCAAGCAAAAATAATCTTTTGTATTCCAGATGGGAAACACGTTACGCTCATACCATCGATGATTTTTGTAACGATTTCATATTCCCTCGTCTTCCCAAGCCAGAATGGATTTTGAAGTGGCATAAAATGCTGCTTGAATATTCAAAAATGGACGGCGCCATTTTCCCCATAAGAGACGGTCATACCGACTCCAAAGATGCGAGTAAAATAAAGTTGAGACGCGGATGGCTTGTAAGAGTAGATGATCATGTCGATTATGCTGGAAAATTCTCTTATGTATTTACAGACAATTATTTTGCGGCATACATTTATAAAATGGCATTAGATGAATACTGCCCTACGGCAAAAGAGTTTTTTGAGTATATGACTACTTTTAAAAGCCCTGCGGATATTGCATGGCTTAACGGCAGAAAAGTTGAAAATCCAATTTATAATACGGAAAAAAGACATTTTATCATGATGCCAATCCGATTTGGACAAGTCGGAAAATCGAGTTATCCCGGCAATACCGAAACATTGAAAAATGCTTTTATAAATACCAGCCCCGCACCAACCTGTCCTTTTGGCGATTATGGTTATAAGCACGCGCACATTTTCGCGGTCAAAGGAATTTATGATATTGGAGGTGTAGATGTCAAATGGGAAGACATCGACCTCGTTGAGTTAGGCGAGGAAAGTACTCTCCAGCAAGATTACCAATGGAATGATTCAATAAAAAATTTTGTTTGGGACAGAAAAATGGCAAGTTCTCACGACCGTGACGCACTGAGAACCGCTGTCGTTGCTCATTTCTTAAGATTCCTTGATCCGATGAATCATTTTCTTGCCCCAATGCAAGGATGCAATAAATTCACAAGAGCAAATGGCGAGTTTTCGCTGGACATTGCAGAATATGACAACCTGATTTCATATTTAATGTTCACAAGAAAAAATTCCCCAGATTCAGATTTTAGTGATGGCTTTAATGAGTTTATAGATAACGTGCTGCCAGGCAAAAATCTAACTCCACTTAACTGCGACACTGAAGAAATCGATATTATTTATCACGAAGGTAATCAAGATGCGGCGTCAAGAAAAACTATGACGGCAAAAAAGGCAACAAGAACATCTTCGAGCAAATCCCCCACAACGCGTAGCGCAACAGGAAAAAAAGATGATTCTACATATTTGTTTGAAGGCGTTAAATACAAAAAACGCACGCTTGTTTTAGCTGTTATTAAGAGCCATGTAAAAAAACACGGTATAACAACATTTGCAGAACTACAGCGTGATTTTCCCGATCACCTTCTCGGAGGGACAAAGGGAGTTGTGAAGCGATCAATTGACATAAGTGATACGGACAAAGGCATCGGAGGAACCACACCACGCTATTTTGTCAAATCCGGTCAAACCCTAATCCTTTCAGGCGAGGAGGTAATGGTAAACAATCAATGGACACTTACGCTAATAGATTCGTTTATAAAGCACTCCGCCACGTTTGGTCATGTTATTACAAAAGTTTAAGGGATAATTAAATATTAACGGGCGATGATCATTGCGATCATCATCCGTTTTTGTATGTTAATCGAACAATTCCTCTATCTTTTCTGCCGCCGTTCTGTCCGAACTCTTTAAGAAGTGGCTA
>JAZQWH010000048.1:0-5219 GCA_045632205.1 Eubacteriales bacterium | reverse complement strand
GAACGCTTGACAGAAGACGGCTTTATACAAAAGAACGGTCGGTATTTTACGATTGTAAACCGCGAGGCGATGCTCGCCGCATACGATTGACCGATTGCATTATATAACAACACACCCGTGTTGTCCATACATTTTTTTATTGGTTTGTTAGACTATTTTATAATTTTACAATTTGAAACAAGCAGAAAGGAATCTCTATTATGAAAGCAACAAAAATTCTGACTCTCGTTCTTGCACTTGCAATGCTGTTCTCGCTCGCATCCTGCTCCGAGAAGGCGCCCGATCACGTCAACGTCTATTATCTGACCGGAACAACGGGCTTCGGTATGGCAAAAATGATGACCGATTACGCAACGAATGAAGCTTACACCTTTACCTCGAGCGGAACGGATGCCTCGAAGGTACAGGCAGCTCTGATCTCGGGAGATGCTGATATTGCGGCTCTTCCCACCAATGCGGCGGCAATGGTTTACAACAAAACCAACGGCGGTGTGCAGATCCTCGCAATCAACACCCTCGGATGCCTCTATCTGATCAACAATTCGGGAACTCCCGTAACCGACCTTTCCCAGCTCAACGGAAAGACCGTTTACACGCCCGCACAGAATCCTTCCTTTATTTTCAAGCACATCTGCCAGGAAAACGGACTGAACGTTAATATCGTTTCTACAATGGACGCAAATACGCTCTCCTCTACAATTGCAAGCCCTGTCAAGGACGGTGAAACCAAGATCGAATACGCGGTTCTTCCCGAGCCCGTTGCAACCGCAACGATTACAAAGGCAGGCAAGGCCGGCATTGCGCTTACCAATGATCTCGATCTGACCGCAGAATGGAACAAGATCGCTCCCGAAAATTCTCTTGTTCAGGGTTGCATCGTTGCGCGCCGTGAATTTGTGGAGGAATACCCCGAAGCGGTAGCAAAATTCCTTGTTGATTACAAGGCATCCATCGAGTATCTTAACGCAAACGTTGCGGAAGCGGCACAGCTCGTAATTGACCGCGGATTGTTTGCGGGAGCAGCTCCGATTGCTCAGAAAGCGATCCCGAAGTGCAACGTAACCTATATGGACGGCGATGCAATGAAGAGCGCGATGCAGACCTATCTCGGCGTACTCAACACGATTGCACCGCAGTCGATCGGAAATGCGCTCCCTGCGGACGATTTCTACTTTAAATCCGAAGAATGATGAACTATACCAAAAAAATATGCCGCATTCTCTTGATTGCGGCATTTTGGCTCTTTATATGGTGGGGAGGAGCCGCTCTCTACGGAAAGCCGTTGATCCTTCCCTCTCCGCCCGACGTTTTCAAAACGCTTGGCGAGCTTCTTCAAACGAAGGAATTCTATCTCTTTACACTCAATTCGCTCAAAAACGTCTTGGTCGGTCTGATTTTAGCAATTCTGCTCGGTATATTGCTTTCCGTAATCACCTCGCGCAGTCGGCTGATTCGCGATCTACTTTTGCCGTTGATGACGGTGATCAAGGCAACCCCCGTTGCCTCCTTCATCATTCTTGTATACGTCCTGATCGGGGCGCAGAAGGTACCTTCCTTCATCACCCTGCTCATCGTATTACCTGTGGTATGGACCAACCTTGATATGGGCTTTCGCAAGATCGATCCCCAATTGCTGGAGGTCAGTCGGGTATATCAATTTTCCTTTTTCAAGCAAATGAGATTGCTGGTGCTGCCGAGTGTTTCTCCCTATCTGATCTCGGCTTGTAAAACGTCACTCGGCCTTGCGTGGAAGGCAGGAATTGCAGCGGAAATCATTGCCATGCCGCGAGAGACGATCGGAGTGGAGATCGGACTTGCAAAGCAGTATCTGGAAAGCACCACGGTGTTTGCTTGGACGCTGACTGTGGTTTTGCTCAGCCTACTGATCGAGTTCGGTTTCTCGGCACTTTTGCGGAAATTAACAAAAAAATTCCCTGTTGGAGGAGGTGCGGATCATGCTGAAATTTGAAAACGTCACCTTCTCTTACGGAGAGAAAACGATCCTTCGCGATTTCTCCTTTGAACTGAAGAAAGGCGAGGTGGTTGCCTTAATGGGCGCATCCGGGATTGGCAAAAGCACGGTTTTGAATCTTGCCGCAGGCTTTTGCAAGCCGCAAGAAGGTAAGATCATTCGATCTGCGGAACGCATTTCCTATGCGTTTCAGGAGCCGCGGTTGTTCCCGTGGCTAAACGTTTTGGAGAATGTCAACGCTGTCCTGGCGGCAAACAAAACCACAAAGGAAGATGCGCTCAAGGCGCTTGATCTCGTTGCGCTTTCCGATAGCGCCGCACTTTTCCCCGCGGAGCTTTCCGGCGGTATGAAAAGCCGCGTTTCGCTTGCCCGAGCAATTGCTTACAATGGAGATCTGTTCCTCCTTGACGAGCCGTTTGCGGCACTCGATGAGGAGCTTCGTCACAGACTTGCGGGAGAGATCTTGGATCACATTCGTAAATGCGGAGCATCTTGCTTGATCGTGACCCATCAGCGCGAGGACGCCGAGTTGGCTGATCGGATCATAACTCTGTAAATCTTTAAAATGCGGTATATCTCGAAAGAGATATGCCGTATTTTTTTACAATCCAAACAGCAGACCGAGAAGAAATGGTAGAGACTGTAAAAAAAGCCACGGCTCGCTGTGAGCCGTGGCTTAAAAAATTGTGTGTGCTTATTGGATTTTTGTGATAACCTTCGTTGTAATATTAACGGTTGAAAGCGGAGCAATTTCAAAAATCGAATCATCTTCGATGGCCTTTGCACAACCCATACACTTTAAGACATTGCCGAATTTTACAAATATAACGTACACCTCGTATTCACTGTCGTAAGCGATAGCGCCTTCGTATTCGCCGTCAGAGTCAAAAGTATACTCGCCTGCGTATTTTTCCGCGAGGATAGCCTGGAGTCTCTCTGAGTCACAGTGCTCAATGGCTGTCAAGGTCTTATTTTCCAAGTCGGCAGAAACAAGACAAAATATTGAAGCAGAGGAATATTCTTCATTTGTTATTTGCGCTACTTTGTATTTGTTATTGCCGGCGTGCAAAAATACGACGCACGTTTCGTATTCTTCATCGTAAACTATAAAGTATATATTTTGACAATTGCTTTGATAGGTAAATTCACCATCGTATTTTCTTAAAAGAGCGACCTCAATTGCAGCAAGATCTCTTGAGCTTTCAATCGCCTCAAGCAAATCATCATTGTAAACGAAATCAGGAAGATCGGTAATTACGTCAACACGTGCGTGATAGTCGTACGTGTAGCCCAGATTGGGGTAATTCTGCTGTGCATCAAGCGTTGCATAACCGTTCTCGCCCTTAACGTATACAAAGCTTGAGGTGAAGGTCATACCTATTTGATCCATAGTCATATCGACAACGGTTTGTGTATCGGAGGTTTCGAAATCGAAGCTATAGAGGGTTGTACCGTAGCCCTCCAACACGATATGATAAGCCGACATCTTGCCGTTCTGCCAAATAACGGTAGTTTCAAATTCAGAATGAGCTAAGAAAGAAATGAGTGAATCGTAAGAAATGGATCTGTTGCCAAACCGCCAAGCAGATTGGACGTCACTGTTGACCCATTCAGTATACAAGCTCTTCATATATTCATCGGAAATAGAAAGTGTTCCGTCCGAATTAAGAATAATGTCATTGCGAGTGATCGAGGGTAATCCACTTTCATACGTACTGTCAATATTGTTAGAAGATGCTCCGGAATAGCTGTACGTACCA
Organism: Eubacteriales bacterium; assembly: GCA_045632205.1. Lineage (GTDB taxonomy): Bacteria > Bacillota > Clostridia > Oscillospirales > CAG-272 > UMGS1865. Next base: position 1,487 of record JAZQWH010000048.1, on the reverse strand, counting down.
TTATTGTATAGGATAGCCATTATACCGCCGTCTACGTCTATGGTAAATCCTTCTCTGCTGTCATTAAAAATATAATGAGATATACCGTCATATACGGTAATGGAGCTGTATTGAGCGCCGATTGCCATAGATCCCGAATAGGTGATGTTGTCAAACCTTGTATTGGAGGTTAACAGATCTTTTTTGGATCTGTTGCCTGCATTCTTTAAGTAGTTATTAAAGTACTCAATGAACGCATCAACGTTTGCATATTCCGCATCAGTCAATATCTGTGATCTGCAATCGTCACAAAAGCCGTTTTCGTCCTCATCTACGTGTGTATGAGGAATGGTTCCGGGCTCGTTGCCTCCGGGCTCATCGCCTTCGGTCGTACCGGTTCCACCTGTCGGCTCATCGCCTTCGGGTTCATTCCCTTCGGTCGTACCGGTTCCGCCTGTCGGCTCATCGCCTTCGGGTTCATTCCCTTCGGTTGTACCGGTTCCGCCTGTCGGCTCGTTGCCTTCGGGTTCATTCCCCGAAGTTGTACCGCCACAGGTAGTTGTACCGCCATCGGTGGTAGAATCACCGCCGGCACCGGGCTGCGATTGTTCGGGGGGATTGGTTGGATTGTCATTTTTACCGCAGGATACAAGTGCGGTTGCTGTTGCCAACAGTGTCAATGTCAGCAAAAGAGCGAGCAGTTTTTTCATAAAATTCTTCTTTCCTTTGATGTCCTTTGCTCTGTAATTGATGAATTTTACGAAGCAAATTGTGAACAACAAATATTGTAATTAACAGGCAGTCATGAAAAATCAGAAAAATTTTGTTTTATATAAAACGCGTTGTTATTATTTAGGTAAAATTTTCTTTGCCCAGGTTTTTTTGTTGCATTTTGGACACTTGGCACGCACCTTGTAATTTTTTGGCGTTCCTATCGGAAAAAATACTTCGATAAATTTAGGTATAAATTCGTGTTGGCATTTCTGACATACGAAGGGCCCTGCATCAAATTCCATTTTAGCAATAAATAGCAAACCAATTAAAACAATCAAAAATGATACGGTTTCTATGATGAAGGAAGCAACCCAATGTTCTGAAGACGCAAGAATTGTCGATGCGCATATTCCGGAGAAAAGCAAGACAAGGATCCCTTCGAATACCCATGCATTTACAAATAATTTTTTTCTTAGTCTTTCTTCTTTTCTTTTGAACTCAAGCAACAGTTCTTCCGTTTTTTTGTTCTGTTCTTCCATATTGATTTTCTCCCCACTTAATAATTCGTTGACACTGATTCCGAGAATTCCGCAAACATCGAGCATAATGGAAGAATCGGGCATTGCGATCCCGCGCTCCCATTTTGAAACTGCTTTGTCGGTGATTCCCAGCTTTTCCGCTAATTGCATTTGCGTCAAGCTTTTTTCTTTTCTGCATTCAGCAATAAATTTTCCGATTTTCAATTGATCCATTTGTGACCTCCTGTTGCATACAGCATACCGCGTTTCAATGCA
>JAZQWH010000047.1:0-3312 GCA_045632205.1 Eubacteriales bacterium | reverse complement strand
CGAGAAGAAGGAATTTACCACCGTCCGCGAGCTGGTTGAATGGGCGGGGGCACACCACGGCGAGAAGATCGCGTATTCCTACCGCGAGACGGCAAGAGGAGAGGTCAAGAAGGCATCCTTCCGTCAGCTTCGCGATGACGTACGCGCGTTGGCAAGCGAGATGCTTGCAATGGGCTGTGCGGGCAAAAAGACCGTGCTCATCGGCAAATTCACCTATGAGTGGGCAGTCACCTATTTTGCAACGCTTTCCATTGGCGGCGTGCTCGTTCCGCTCGACCGAGATTGGCTTGCCGCTGATCTTGCCGATACCGTTGCAAAGGCAGATGCGTCCTTCCTGCTCTGTGACGAGGATATCAAGGAAAAGGCAGAGGTGATCGCCGAGGCGGTAACGCTCGAGACCGCTCCCGTATATCTCAATGCCAAGAATGAGGAGCGTACGCTTTGCTCGCTGATGGCTGCCGGAAAAGCAAGATTTGACGAGAATCAGACGCCTTATCAGACCGCGCCCATCGATCCGATGGCACTCGCGCTGTTGGTGTTCACCTCGGGTACCACGGGCAAGGGAAAGGGCGTTATGCTCAACCAGAATTCCATCCTCTCCGACCTCGCGGATATTATTCCTTATATTGATTTTGCGGATAAGACGGTTGGCGTACTGCCTCCGCACCATACCTTCGGCTCCTCCGTTATGCTCATCGGACATACGATGATCGGATGTGAGATCTATATTTCGTCGGGTATCCGCTACGTGCAGAAGGAGCTCAAGGAGCAGAAGCCGGGACATATGATCCTCGTTCCGCTCTATCTCGAAACCTTCTACCGTAAGATCCTCGCAAACATCAAGGAGCAGGGCAAGGAGAAGCTTGTTGCGCGTATGATGAAGGTCAGCAACGCGGCACGCAAGGTCGGTGTCGACGTGCGTCGCAAGCTCTTTGGCTCGATTCTCGCGGCATTCGGCGGCGAGGTCAAGATGATCATTACGGGCGGCGCTCCCATCAATCCCGAGATCGTGCATTTCTTTGAGTCCATCGGCATTTCCGTGCTGAACGGATACGGTATTACCGAGTGCGCACCCATCATTGCCGTCAACCGCAGCCGAAACGTCGTCAAGGGTAGCGTCGGAAACGTCATTGATATCGATACCGTTGTCATCGATGAGCCCAACGAGGATGGCGAGGGCGAGATCCTTGTCAAGGGCCCCAACGTGATGCTCGGATACTACAAGGACGAGGAGGCAACCGCGGATGCGTTCAAGGGAGAATACTTCCGCACGGGTGACTACGGCAAGCTCACCAAGGATAACGTCCTCTATATTACGGGACGTAAAAAGAACCTGATCATTCTTTCCAACGGTAAGAACGTCTATCCCGAGGAAATTGAGAATGAGCTGGTCGCAACGCCCGGAATTATCGATATTATCGTCTATGAGGGTCAGAGCCGCCGCGGAATTTCGCACAATGCGATCGTTGCGGAGATCTATCCCGATAAGGACTTCTTCGAGAAGAACGGAATTGAAGATATCAAGGCATATTTCAAGCCCTTTATCGATAATTACAACAAGACCGCCGTTCCTTACAAGAAGATCGCGATCCTCAAGGTCAGAGAGACCGAATTCCCCAAGAACACCCTGCGCAAGATCCTGCGCTTCAAGCTCGATATGAGCATTGAGTAAAAATAAAAAAGTCAGCGAAGGGAAATTCCTTTCGCTGACTTTTTATTTGACAGATCAAATCTCTCCTTTTTCCTTTTTCAGGCATCTGCGGTACATTGCGCGGAGGCCGGGGGTGTTGGCACGCAGGATCGCGGTGGGGAGGAGATTGAGGATCGCGTTGACGATTGCGATGGGGAGTGCCATTGTGAGGGGAGAGAGGAAGGGAAGTGCGAGGATGGAAAATCCCGCAAACACACCAACGATGTGTCCCATCACACCGTAGTTGCTCTCAAGCAAAAAGCGTCCGATATAGGCGGAGCTGGAGGGCTCGCGGACGCGATCCTTGTGAAAGCCCGTAAAGCATCCCCATTCGGGCACGTATTGCTTCCATACGTTGATCCTTGTGCGACGGTAAAAGCGCTTTTCCCGATCGGAAACCGAAAAGAGTCTTGCCTCGGGGGCAAACCAACGCTCGGGCAGGCGACGGACGATGAATGCGAAGAGTCCGTCCACGGCAATAATCGCAATGACGCCGAGTACGGTAAGGAAAAGAAGTGTCGCAAATCGTGAAACCGTATAAATTTCTCCTGCGGCAAAATTCCCGACCGCAATGGCAAGAGAGGCAAGGGAAATGACGAGAAAATAAAACATAGCTGCACCTCGGTATCAAAAATCCGACCTTATTATACCATATGGAGAGGAAGATGTCAATTCTCTTATGAGGCGACATTTTTTTGAAAATCGCTTGACATTCCCAATCGCGTGATGTATACTGTCCTTAGGGTGCTTTCCCGAAACCACTTGATCATGAAAGGAAGAATGACAATGAAACTTGGAGTCACCGCAGGTCTCTTTTCGAGATTTGGAAACGACCGATATAAGAAGATGAAGGAGCTTGGATTCGACTATGCCGATTACGGTATTTCGGGCGATCTTGGCAGCAGAACCGAGGAGGAATACGAGGAATTGATCCTTGCCGAAAAGGCTTTGGCAGATGAGGCGGGTGTAACCATCCATCAGATCCACGGACATTGGAGATACCCCCCTCACGATGAGACCGAGGAGCTTCGCGAGCAGCGTGCGGAATGGATGCGCAGAGCGATCCGTCTGACCGCAAAGATCGGCTGCAAAAACTGGGTCATTCATATGATGATGCCCTACGGTCCGGATGATTCGGGCTTCAACGATGAGGAGTTTTTGAAGATCAATCTTGATTTCTTCCGTAAGCTCTTGCCCTGCGCAAAGGAAAACGGCGTAACCATCTGTCTTGAGAATATGCCTATGAAGCGTCTCACCTATTCCACCACAGCAAAGACGCTGGAGATCATCCATATGATCAACGATGAAAACTTCAAGCTTTGTCTTGATACGGGACACGAGGCGATTTTTGGAAGCGTCGGTGACGCGGTTCGCCTTGCGGGCAAGGATCTGCGTGTTTTCCATATTCACGATAATAGCGGAAAGCGCGACGATCACTGGTATCCCGGTATGGGCGTGATCGATTGGAAGGATTTTATGGCGGCAATCAAGGAGATCGAGTTTGACGGCGTGCTCTCGCTTGAGGCAGCCGGCTGCGAGAGCTTTTTCCCCGGTGTATCCAACGATACCCGTATGGGCATTCTGGCTATGATGTTCAAGGAAATCGTGAACGGATAAATGAA
>JAZQWH010000046.1:0-3792 GCA_045632205.1 Eubacteriales bacterium | reverse complement strand
GGGGTGACGGTAGACGATCGGTCGGCGAAGCGGGATCGAATCAAGCGTCCTCTCCAGCCGTACCCAATCCTGCTCTCGCGTATCGGGCGTGAACATCAGAACGACGAGCTCCTCGTCCGCGTATTCGACCTCGATCCGTTGCCCGTGCAGAAGCTCTGCAAGCTCCGTGCCGAGATACCCGATCGCGGGGGCGTTGAGGACGAGCTTGAGCGGCTCGGACTGTGTGATCTCAAAGCCCCTTTCGGTCAGACGTGTGCGGAATTTTTCACCGCGTCGGATCGCCTCTTCGAGGCGGTGGGAGTAATCGCCCGCAAGCGTGCGGTTGCACAGATCGAGCGATTGCAAAATGAGATAGGAGGGACTTGTGGAGGCGTGAAGCGCGAGCGCGGCACGGGCAACATCCAAAAACCGCTTGTCCGCCTGCTTGGAGACGTGCAGATACGCACCGCCCGTGAGGACGGGGAGCGTTTTGTGCGCCGAATCGCAGCAGAGATCCGCACCCAGATCAAGGGGATGCAGGGAGGGGCTCAGGTGCTTGAGGTATGCTCCGTGCGCGTTATCCACAAGCAGTGGGATCCTGCGTGCGTGGCAAACGTCTGCGAGCGCGCGGATATCCGCTGTGCTTCCGAGATAGTCGGGGGAGGTCAGATAGACCGCCGCGGGGGGGATCGGCAGACGGTCGAGTGCCTCGGTCAACGCATTCGGTGTGACGGTGCAGGAGCAAAGATGCTCTCCGTCGGTGGGATAGATCCATTCCACGTCGAGATCAAGCAGTGCGGCGGCATAAAGGAATGCCTTGTGCGCGTTTCTCGCCGCTAAGATCAGGGGACGGGGAGAGGGATGATTTTGTCGGATCAGTGTGAGCATCGCCTTGATGCAAAGGGTAGAGCCCTCGGTGCTGTAAAAGGTATGCGCACTTCCAAAAAGCGCGGTTGCATTTTCCTCGCTCTCGGCGATGATGCCGTCTGCGTGGGAAAGCACGTCAGCTCCGGTGACCTCGGTTATGTCGCGTGCTTCGCAGCCCAACACTCCGCAGCCCTTGTGTCCGGGCATATGGAAGCGTGCGGGATCGGAGGCGACGTACGAGGTGACAAAGTCAAGGATGGGGGTGTTCATTCGTTTTCCGATTCGGCGACCTGCATCATCACCGCGCACTCGATGCGCTTTTTGAAGAGCTCACAGCCGTATTTGTAAACACCGCCAATGCTTCCCGTTGCGTGATATGCGTTTGCCGCGCATCCGCCCGAGCAATAGAGCTTTGCCCAGCAATCGTTGCACTCGGGGCGCGCATAGGCGTTGCAGGAGCGGAATTCATCCTGTACCGCCGTGTTCTTCACGCCGTCCCAAACGTTGCCGAGGCTGTATTTGGGATCGCCGACGAACTGATGGCAGGGGAAAAGCTCGCCCCACGGAGTGACCGCCATATATTCGGTTCCCGATCCGCAGCCCGTAATACGCTTATAGATGCAGGGACCGTGCTTGAGATCGAGCATATAGTGATAGAAGGTGAAGCCGCGTCCCTCCTTCTTGCGGCGGATCATTTCCTTTGCAAGGATCTCGTACTGCTCAAAGAGACGGGGAAGATCCTCCTCGGTGAGCGCGTAGGGATCGTCGGGCGGGCAGACGACGGGCTCCATGCTCAGCTCGGTAAAGCCGAGATCCGCCATATGGAAGATGTCGTTTGTGAAATCGATGTTGTTATGCGTGAAGGTTCCGCGGACGTAATAGCCCTTGCCCTCGCGAGCGGCAACGAGCTTTTGGAATTTGGGGAGGATGACGTCATAGCTTCCCTTGCCCGCATAGTCGCGGCGGAAGTGATCGTGCACCTCGCGTCTGCCGTCGAGGCTGAGGACGACGTTGCTCATTTCCTTGTTGGCAAACTCGATGACGTCGTCGTCGATGAGCATACCGTTGGTGGTGAGCGTGAAGCGGAAGTTCTTGCCGTGCTCCTTTTCAATGCTTCGCGCATAGGCAACGAGCTGCTTGACCACGTCCCAATTCATCAGCGGCTCGCCTCCGAAGAAGTCGACCTCCAGATTGCGGCGGTTGCCCGAGTGCGCGATGAGGAAATCAAACGCCTGCTTGCCCACCTCAAAGCTCATCAGCGCGCGATCGCCCTGATATTTGCCCTGACTTGCAAAGCAATAGGAGCAGTTGAGGTTGCAGGTGTGCGCCACGTGCAGGCAGAGCGCCTTGATGACCTTGCTGTTGTTTTTATAGCTTTTTGCCAAGCCCTCGTAGGCATCCTTGGAGAAGAGCTTGCCCGCCTCCTCGAGTGCGCGGATATCGTCGATGCAACCGCGGATCTCCTCCTCGGTCACGTCGGGCATATGTCCGTAGTCGCGCAGGATCGAAGCGACGATCTCCTCCTCGGTGTGCGACTTGTACATTGCGATAATGTCGTATGCCACCTCATCCACCGTGTGGACCGAGCCGCTGCAGGTGTCGAGGACGATATTGTATCCGTTGAGCTTATATTGATGTACCATGTTATCTCCTTCCTTCAATGAGAAACGCTGTCTTTGAAAAAAGACAGCGTTTCTATCGGAAAATCAGTTTTTTGGATTACTGATTCTCGCATTGCTGGTTTGCAACACCGCAAGAGGTCTTGCAAGCGGACTGGCAAGAGGTCTGGCACTCGCCGCATCCACCGTTCTCAACGGTCTTCGCAATATCCTTGGTTTCAATGGTCTTGATTCTGTTCATAATTGTATTCTCCATTTTCCATCGAATTTTTTGACGGGAGCTGGCTCCCATACCGATAATATTATAGCACAGCGGAAAAATCTTGTCAATAGAAATCGGGGGATTTCTTTTGTCGGCTGAGCTGATTTTTCTTTTTTTAGATACAAATTGACCACAATTTTAGAAAAAAAAGACTATACACGCGTTCGACAACGTGATATAATGAGAGTAACCTATTCAAAAGGAGGATCGATCGGTGAAAATTGAGAGGGTAGATCAGCTTTATACGCTTTGCGGTGATTTTACCATGCCCACAGGGGCGGTGGAAAGGACTGCGGACGGGTATCGCTATGAGGGCGAGGGAATGGAGGTCGTGACGGTGCTTTGCCGCCACAAGTCGGAGGTGATGTCGAGACGCGATACGGTCAAAAATATTTCCGATCACCCCCTCACGCTTCGCGCGGCACTTTCCAAATTTGAATTTTTCGGCGGTGAATATGAGGTCTATACGCAGTACAGCGAATGGTGCAACGAGAGCCTCGGCGGATGGCAACCGCTGGTGACCGAGGTCTTTGCCGCGAACGACGATCTGCGTATGAACGCGGGAGCCAATCCCTTTGTGGCGCTCCGCAGTCTGCAAAACGGCAGGGGCGTTGCGTTCCACATTCTTGCGGACAGCACCTGGCAGCTCCGTGTCAGACGTCATTTCTATCAGGGAAGCCCTCGCGTGAGAAACGTGACCGTGGAGCTTGGCATCCGCGAGCGCGGATTTAACGCGACTCTCCTTCCGGGAGAGACGCTTGAGCTGCCCGAAATCCTCTATTACGATTTTTCAAGCCGCGTGGATATGGACGCCTACAAGCTCCATCGCTATTGCAACGCAGTCTATCCCGCGCGCTCGCTTCCCATCGTTTACAATTCGTGGATGAGCCGTGCGGACGTGATCAGCTACGATATTTTGTCCGAGCAGCTTGAGGTCGCGCGGGAGATCGGTGCGGAGTATTTCGTCATCGACGCGGGATGGTTCGGCCCTCCCAAGGAATGGATCGACCGCGTGGGCGACTGGCAGGAATGCACCGATTGCTCGATGGCGGGGCGAATGAAGGA